>CAZGDJ010000001.1:0-14232 GCA_964524635.1 uncultured Rikenella sp.
TTACTGCGGCCAGAGCAGTAATGTTGAGCAACGAATTTGCATGCATAATGACCCTAAATATCAACTCACCAGGACAACAAAAAGATACAAAGGTCCGTGGAAACTTGTATGGTCTATTGAGTGTGACAGCTTAAGTGAGGCTACTGTACTGGAACGGAAGATAAAGAAGAGAGGTATAGCAAGGTACTTAATGGATACGCTGAATCGGTAGAGTCACGCCAAAGGCGTGATTAACCATCCCGCTGCAGCGGGATTCGAGTCCGTCTCGGGGAGCCAACAAATCCAAGCCCATTCAAACTGAATGGGCTTTTTTTACATCAACATATCAATTTTACTATTATCCTGTACAAATCCTGTATTAGACAGTCTAGTTTATCCTTGACTGTAATATAACCGTTCTATAAACTCTTGAATCATGCAAAATATATTACTTACATTATTGATAACTAAGCTCAATTAATAATAAAATCATCTCAGGCAAAATGAACTATACAAATGAACAACTTGAAGCCCTTCTTATCGATATAGAATCAGACCATATCGAACGTAAAGAATCATGGAAAGGAGACTCCCCTGAAACAGGGCGGCAGGCCATTTGCGCATTTGCAAATGATCTACCTGATCATAGAGAAACTGGGATACTATTTGTAGGGGCAAAGGACAATGGCACCCCCTCTAACCTTGATATAACTGATGAGCTTTCGCGTACGCTTTCAGATATAAAAACTGATGGAAATATTCTTCCACCTCCTTCTATAGTCGTTGAAAAACAAGTGTTAAACGGTGCTGAAATAGCTATCGTTATAGTAAAACCTTCAGACACCCCTCCTGTGAGATATAAAGGGAGGATATGGGTGCGGACTGGCCCAAGAAAGTCAATTGCCACCCCACAGGAAGAAAGGATTTTAAATGAAAAGCGACGTCATCGGGATATACCATTTGATGTTCAGCCACTGCCTTCTAGCAATTTAAATGCCCTCAGCCGAATTTTATTTGAACAGGAGTATCTGCCCAATGCATTTGCTCCTGACATTATTGCAGCAAATGAGAGATCTTATGAACAAAAGCTGGCTTCATGTCGGATGATTGCTTCAATAGATAACCAGACACCAACTATATTAGGTATCCTGGTATTAGGGGTATCTCCGCGAGACTGGATTCCGGGCGCCTACATACAGTTTTTAAGGATCCTTGGCACAGGATTAAGCGACCGGATTCAGGATGAGGCGCTTGTTGATGGGCCACTTGGACAGGTTATACGAAGAATCGATGAGAAAATAGATTCACATAATCGTAATGAGATCAATATTTCATCTGGAGATCGTGAGGTGCGGACCACCCCTTATCCCAAAGTGGCCCTGCAGCAGTTGATTCGTAATGCGGTTATGCATAGAACATTTGAAAACACTAATGCACCTGTTCGTATTCATTGGTTTGATGACCGTATAGAAATTATCAGCCCTGGTGGTCCATTCGGGATGGTCACAAAAGAAAATTTTGGATTGCCTGGAATTACAGATTATCGCAATCCCAATCTAGCTGACGCAATGAAAGTAATGGGGTTTGTGCAGAGATTTGGTATTGGTATTCAGACAGCAAAGGCAGAAATGAAGAAAAATGGCAATCCCGATATTGAATTTCAGATCGAACCAATGACTATACTTGCAACAATCAGGAAAAGACCATGAGTATTCCAGTTCTTACATTCTTTAATAATAAAGGCGGAGTAGGTAAAACTTCCTTGGTGTATCATCTGGCCTGGATCTTTTCAGAGCTTAATCACACTGTCGTTGCTGTTGATCTTGACGCCCAGGCTAATTTAACTGCTGCATACCTCAACGAAGAAAAACTTGAGCAACTATGGGAAAACAAAAAAAAAGGTACCACAATTTATAATACCATAGAGCCTCTTACACAAGTAGGAGATATCATTGAACCTCTTGTGGAAAAGATAACGCAAGGTCTTTATTTAGTTCCAGGCGATGTATCTCTTGCAACATTTGAAGATTTATTGTCTGAATCCTGGCCAAAAAGCATGGGGGATCCAAATTTGTATCGCTACTTCCGTATACTAACAGCTTTCTGGCAAGTCGGACAAATGGCTGCACAACAGGTAGGCGCTGATATAATCCTTGTAGATGTAGGACCCAACTTAGGAGCTATCAATCGTTCTGCGCTGATCGCTTCCGATTATGTGGCGATTCCGTTAGGCGCAGATCTTTTTTCTCTTCAGGGTCTAAAAAATTTGGGGCCTACTCTTCGCTCCTGGCGTGAAGGGTGGAAAAAAAGATTGGAGAATTGGGCTCATCCAGGGTTTGAACTTCCTAAAGGGCGCATGAAACCACTTGGATATATAGTCCAACAACATAGTGTGCGACTCAGTAGACCGGTTAAGGCATACGATAAGTGGGTTAATCGCATGCCTTCTGTTTATCATGAAGCGGTGCTTGAGAGTTCAACAAACGCTGCTAAACCATCACAAGATAAGGAGTGTCTTGCCACATTGAAACACTACCGCAGTCTAATCCCAATGGGACAAGAAGCCAGAAAACCTATCTTCAAACTTACTCCAGCGGATGGCGCCATAGGAAGTCACACACAGGCTGTTCAGGAAGCTTATGAAGATTTCAAATCTCTGGCAGAGAAACTACTCGATAGAATGGAGAGTGTAGCAAAATAACAAACAAAAGAGAACCAGCAGAGTATAACTACCTACCCTTTGCACAAAACCTGTCCCAACCCATAAGATAAGCTGCACCGGCTATTGTGGTACCATAAAAAAGAACAGGCTTCCTGTTCAGAAATTGTTCGATTGTCCCGTTAACAATGGTTGTTCCTGTAACCAGCAGCAGGTCAGCCCAGTCAATTGCATCATCTGTTTTTTCAGGGCCTTCGACCGTTGTATAGAATTTTACAGTTCCGATATTTTCTTTATCAAGATCAATTACACGAAGTTTGGTGATGCCTGATAACACTTCAACAAATCGAGGCTGAAATCCTATCTGAACTATTTTGGGAGTACCATATTCCGAGAGGATATATTTTCCAAGCTGGACAGCACATTCTGAGGGTTCTTTGTCCCTGCAATGAATGGTTCCTTTTATCAGATCCATGTGTCTCAAAGCTGCATTCAGCGAAGCTATAAATATGGATCTGCGGTAATTATTTGCGTGCGAGTTCTGAATTTAGAATATCTTTGAGTGTCCCTTCAAAATTGCCATACTGATCGGTAAATGCCTGGCCTGCTGATCCTGAAATCTCTGCCTGCATCAATCTTTCCTTTCCCTTCATAAGGGGGAAGTCGTTCGTTTCAGGGTTGCCGATTGCCTCTTCAGTACTTAAGGCGTGTGCCTTTATAGTTATATTTTTATCCAGAAGATTGTTGTCAATAATCTTAAGGGCACGTTCTCTTATTTCATCATAAATATTGGACATCTATTTAATCCTTTAACATAATAAGTTTTATAGTACCCTTTATCTGTCTGAAATTGGCCCCCTGGCTTATACATTTCAGTGCGAGATCAGCATCCAAGACCTTTGTCCCGGCTATTGCATCCACACCGTAATCAAAAAGCACAGGCGAAAGGATAGCCGAGTCACCGAGAACCACAGTATATGTATTTTTAGTTTTTAATTTAAGCTGGCCTTCAATAGTGTGGTTTGTTATGGCTGTACCCGTTACCGCAAGGACATCAGCTTCAGGTATTAACTCCCTTGCCTTTTCCTCAGGGTAATCTCCTGGCTTAGGATTTTTTCTATTACCCACAGATTCCTGACCATTTCCTTAAGTTTTGGTATAAATGGAAAGTGACCTATGATAGCAACATTTTTATTCCTGCCTTTTTCAGCGATAATTTCATAGTCGTTAAGTTCCGAACACCTTGACTCATCAATATCAATGAGCGAATTGATTCCAGCCATACCTATGGCTGCTTCGAGGATGCTTTCTGAAAATACCATATCTGTAAGTTCTTTAGCGGTTTTATCCAGAAGAAAACCTGGGGAGACAACAAGGGGATGGGTCTGTTTCATTGCATCTATGGATAATGATGCCGCAAGCCCGCAGTTTCTTGTCAGCACACCTGTATGAAATATGCCGAGCCTTATATCTTTTATCTCTGCATCATGGTCAAGTGAAGCGATTATGTCTTTAAGGATCATGAAAAACTCTTTCCGCAGCAGCTTCCAGGGCCGGCGCAGCCGCACTCGAAAGAGAGGCCGACAGCCTCTTCAGGTGTAAAATCTTTTAACTCCGCAATGTTGATATCAAAGTGGAGTCTTTTCCCTGCCAGCGGATGGTTAAGATCAATTATTACCGTATTTTTGTCCTTTATTTCAGAAACGTTTATAAACATAGAGCCATTCGGTCCTTGTGACTGAAACGTCATCCGGGTTTTATCTCCATGTCTAAAGGAAACTGTCTCCTTTTGACCTCCTGAAACAATTCGGGATTCACAAGCCCATATGCATTTTCAGGTTCTACACTTATTTTCACACTATCACCAACAGACATGCTCATCATCTCTTTTTCCAGGCCGGGGATTATCTGACTTTTACCTGTGATAAAACCAAACGGCTGTCCTACAGGAGACTTATCGGCCTCTTCTCCGGAATCAAGAGTAAGTCTGTAATTAATAATCAGTGTATTTTATCCTTTGACCAACTATTCTGTTCTGAGACTTTTCATTCTTATTATCCTTAATTAAATCAAACCAGCTTTTAATAAAGGCATAAATAGTTCCGCAACCTACTATTGTAAGAGCAAGATAAAGAAGACCAAAGAAAATCAGGTATTCAACATTCCATTGCCATTCAAATGAAAGGGGAGTCATTATTTATATTCTCCTTTATCATTCTTTATATTTAGTTCCTTTTCTTTTGGGAAAAGGGGCAGGTATCTGTAGGATACTGAAAAAACCAGAAATCCATATCCAATAACAGCCATGACGATTCCCCATTCCTGCCAGTTGGGTATATAACTCCAGAATTTATCAAAGGGCATTACAGGTATTGCGAGTGTTACAATGATAAATACAAACCTGTTTAATACAATACCCGTGCAATTCATAATACATGCGATTATGAGCCATAATGTATTTTTCCTGGTAACAGGGATTAACAATAAAATCATAGGTATTATACCGAAAAACCCTATTTCACATATGAGCATCCATATGCCATATGGCCCTTCTCTATAAAAATCCATCAGGCTTTGACCCGCCTGCGGAACTATGCTGTTTATCCATCCAATAGTATCTGTTATCTTCAGCAACATATACAATGCAAGTAATAATCCTGAAATCCTTGCCAAGAGTTGTATGGCCTTATCAGGTACAAGTTTCTTCCTGGCAATAGCCTCTGTAAGCTTTATGCATATAATTGTGAAGCATGGGCCTGCAGCGATAGCAGAGAGTATGAAAAGGAAGAATGTCCATGGCCATATATAGAATCCTCCGCGTGCTGCAAAGGGTCTTGCATACATGACACCAAACATACCACCAAGAGATCCCTGGTGGAAAAAGGAAAGAAATGTTCCAGTTGCTGCGAAGATGAACATTATATGATGGAGATTATGACCAAAGAAATGAAAATACTTTATGCTGTCAAGTTTTCGGTTTTCAAAAATAAGAGGTATATATTCTATTATGAGCACACAAAGATAGCCTGATATACAGAATGAAACTTCAACAAGCATTGAATGGATATTCGCATGCCAGAAAATAAACCATCCCCTTACAGGCTGGCCTATATCGATTCCGAGCATTACCATGGCGCCTGAGTAGCAAATAAAACCTATTATGACAGCGGCGTTGATAATATCCTTTAACTCCTTCTTTCCCACAATGTATGTCAGAAATCCGGTAAAAAAGGCACCTGCACCAAGAGCTATTATAGCAAGGTCAACTACAATCCATAATGCGAATGCAAAAATGTTACTCATATTAGTCTGATTCAAACCGAGAATCAGACATAATGCAGCGGATATCCCTCCCCAGGCAAGGAGCAGCAACCAGGGTAATGTCCAGAAGAAAAAAGTTGAGACAGAACACCTTTTAACTCCTTCTGGTATTAAAGCGGAATCCATCTTTTATCCTCCTTACTAAATTTCTTTATCTGTTGTAGGTTTGAACTGTTCAGGCAGATAGTTGTCTGCAAATTTTCGAACCCAGTCTTTAGTTGAAATATAATAAACCTTTGGTTTTGTACCAAGCTTTTCAAGCAGCCTGAATGTGTTATTTTCTTTAATCAGTCTTGAAACCATGTGGTCATGGTTATTAAGATCGCCGAATGTTATTGCCTGGGCTGGGCAGGCCTCCATACAGGCTGTGATATATTCCTCTTCTCGTAATTCTTTTCTGTTATCGGAGTAAGCCTTATTTTTTGCCCTCATCAGGCGATGATGACAAAAAGTGCATTTTTCCACAACGCCTCTCATACGGGGGGATACTTCAGGAGAAAGTGATCTTTCCACTCCCTTGGCAAAAGGTTGAATTAATGAGTAACCGTCCCACCAGTTAAAGTATCTTGCATGGTAAGGACAGGCAGCCTGGCAATATCTGCACCCAATGCACCTAGTATATATCTGACTGACTATGCCGGTATAATGGTCAAGTTTTGTGGCTGTTGATACACAAACCGAGACACAGGGAGACTGGGCTCCGCCTCTGCCATCTTCATCACAATGCATGCATGGTCTTGGGAAATAGCAGACTTCTGTATCTGGGAATGGTTTGCCATTGTCTATCTTATAAATCTGCATCCATGTTATATTACGTTTCTTGTCTGATTCATCACTTAAGACTGTTACATTGTTTTCAGATGCACAGGCGACCATACATGTACCACACCCGGTGCATTTATCCAGATCAATCACCATTCCATATTTGTTTCCATGGGTTTCTGTTTTTTCCATGTTATGCCTCATATACTTTCTTTATTCTTACAGGAGTATTCCACCATGCCGGTTGGTTGGTCAATGGTGCTTTATTCCCGGTTATAAGACTGTTTGGGTTGCACCCCTTGCCTCTTATAAAATCATCATAAGCAGTGTGACCAAATCCCATTGGCATAAATATTACAGCAGGCATTGCACCATTAAACAGATGCACCCTGGCCTCTACACTACCTTTCTCTGAGGATATCGTTATCTTGTCACCCTCTTTCAGTTCGTATTTAAAAGCAGTCTCAGGATTGATCTCTACAAAAGAGTCATCTTTAAGAAGCTGATCATCAAACAGGGTCTTGTTAAGATATGGCGGATTCGGGATCCACCCGCTAGCAAGATTTATCAACTCATAGGGGATCATCTTAAGCGGATACTTACCTTCATCGGTTTCTAAAGGTCGATAATGTGGAATAAACATCATCTCTTCCGAGGCATGAGATTCATGCTTTTCTGATGATGCATCAAATATTGTTTTTAATCTGTTGCTGAAGAACTCAAACTTATTACTCGGCGTGTTGAACAGATTTTCTTCAGCTTTTATATTTGATGTAGGGTTAAACCACATCCCTCCGTTCTTGAGGTTTTCCCACATTTTGTTAAAGTCTGAGGAACTAAGTGTTACTTTTGTATTACTATGAATTAGCATTGATGGACTAGCCGATGGGTCATAACTAATAGAGCCTTCTCTGCTCTTAAAAATCCCCTGCACCCTTATCTTTATAATATTTTCATAGGTTTGCCAGGGGAATGATTTTGCTATTGACCCTCCTATCATTTGAGCAAGGCGGATTAAAACGTCACCGCTGGTTTTTGTATTGTACAATGGGTCAATAACAGGCTGTGTAAGACCATAAAAACCATACTGAAGAGAAGATGGTGAGGGGACATCATCTGTTTTTTCCAGATAGGTGTGGTCCGGAAGAATGAGATCTGCAATAAGTGCGGTTTCGTCTTGATACGGTGAGAAGCTTACAATAAAAGGCAGCTTTGTAAGACTCTGAAAAAAATCTCCTCCATCCGGCAGTGTAAAGGCAGGATTTGATGAGAAGACAAGTAATGTGTCAATATCCTCTCCTTTTCCAGAAAGAATACTATCTGTAAGAATACTGAAATCACTGCCATAAGCGTTCTTATAAACGGATTTTTTTAATGATTCAGTGGCAATATCATCGAGTTCTACATCAGGAAGAGGACTGAAGGGGATAGAGGCTCCTATAAGTATTCCGCCTGGTTTATTGATGTTTCCTGTCAGCGCATTGAGTGCATGGATTGCCATGCACTCAAAGACATCACCATTTAAGATTCCTTTCCCCTTTCCGCATATGGCAATGGGCGCTCTTGCAGCGGCAAATGCCCTTGCCAATGAAGTGATTTCATCAGGGGCTATACCTGTGATTACTGAGACCTTTTCAGGGGTGTATGATTCCAGAACCAGATCCTTAAAGCCTTTATATGTGTTGCCTCCGATTTCGTGAGTCTGGAATCCAAATGTTTTATTCTCGATGAATTCACGATTATATAGATTTTCTTTGATGATAACATTGGCAATTCCAAGGGCCAGGGCTGTTTCTGTGCCTGGTTTGGCAGGGATCCATTTGTCTGCCTTTGAAGCGGTGTTTGAAGCCCTTGATTCCACTTGAATTACTTTTACTTTTCCTTTGTCTGAAGGAGACTTCCACATGCCCCATGCATTTAGAATACGACCTGGCGCACCCCAGCCTTCAAGAAGCCCACATCCGAAACTAAGAATAAAATCGGCGTTTTCAAAATCATAGGTTACAGGATTATCAGATCCATACATTAGACTGGAAACAAGAGCAGTCGTCTCTTCTGCACTGGGCTGCCTCATATAATTGTTGCTGCCAATAGCGGTCAATAATCTCTCAATCGTTAACGAGATTGTAGATCCTGGACGGTTGCCATCAATCGCAACAATGGCATCAGCTTTACCCTTGTTCCTCAGCTCAAGTATTTTATGAGCAAGTATTTTAAGGGCCTCGTCCCAGCTTATTGATTCATATTCTCCTGATCCTCTTGACCCCACTCTTTTCATAGGGCTTAGAAAGCGGCTGTTTTCATTATAAAGGAGCTGCAACCCTCCCATACCAAGGGGGCATATCCCTCCGGGATTTATCGGATGATCGGTTCGGCCCTCTATCTTAACGGCCCTGTTTTTAACTTTTCTTATCTCAATACCGCATCCTCCCGGGCATAATGTACAGTGAGATTTTACCTTTGTAAATTCACCAGTCTCAGGAATTGGTACCCACGGCAAATTTTGTGTAAATATTGCGACATCATCTGTTAATTTCCAAGGGAGAGGTGAAAGACCTGTACCAACAACCCCGCCTACAGCAAATTTTATGAAGTTCCTACGATTAATAGCTAATAGTTCGGTGATTTTTTTCCCGTTTGATTTCATAATAATAAACCTCACTATTTATGACAGACGAAACAATCATTATTTTCTTCATGCCCTTTTTCAGTATGGCAGTTAGCACAATCGTCCATTTTCATACGATCCCAACTGTTTGTTTTGATTCCTGAGATGTTTTTACCCCATATATTTCTGCTGTAACCTGATATGCGGTTCTTTTCAAAGATTGGCAGCGTCATTGTCTTACCATGATCTCCATGACATCTCTTACATTCCAGTTCTCCAATTTTTACATGGGCTATGTGAGTAAAATAAACGCCGTCAGGTTGCCTGTAGTATACGAGCCATGGAACCTCTTTCTTTTTCGCAAGGTATTCATTCATGAACAATTCCTCCTCATGTGTTTCACCCAGAGGAGACCTTGGGTCATCATGACATTTTTTGCACAACTTTATCCCAGGTATGCCTGCAAAGTTACCATCAGCTTCAAATGAATGGCAGAAGAGGCATTTTTCAGCATCAGTCTTACCCATTTTAATATCAACGCCCTTTAATTTATTAACAATGTCTGGATCCATATGCAAAGCATGATTAAACTCAAGGGGTTGTTTTTGCTCTGAGTATAAAGCTACAGGAAAGACAAGCCACCCTACTATCAATGCAAGTATAAGCCCTGCACAAAAATAAACGAGGCCATTTTTAAATGGATTGGAAATCAGATCGTCATAATACGATAATACTGAGTTTATAAGAGATTGAATCCATCCATTACCTGATGAATTTCCAGAGGAATGTTCTTTGTTTTTCATCTATTAATCCTATTGAATTAAGTTGAAAACCTTATTTTGAAAGAGTGTAATAATCAGTGGGTATTTATCTACTCATCAATATTTTGTCAAGTGAAGCGATTATGTCTTTAAGGATCATGAAAAACTTTTCCCACAGCAGCTTCCGGGGCCAGCGCAACCTGACTGAGATGGATTTGATCCGCAACAGCCTGTATCACCTGCGCCAGGAAATCCTGACGAGGCATTACCTGAAAAAGAAGATGGAACAGATATCTTTTTTTCCAGTTCCCTGCTGCCGCACTTGCTGCATACAGGTGTGTCATCAGAGGAGAAAATGAGTATCTCATTTTCGCTCCCGCAAGCAGTACATAAAAAATCATAAATAGGCAAGGCTAACCTCCTTTCGGACTATTGCCATTTCCCGATTTATATTCATTTATGGCCTTTTCTATAGTCTTGTTTGTAAGTCGTATACAATGCTGTTTCTGATCCGGAATATCTTCCAGTTCACGAAAAATATCTCTGTCAGTTATTTTGAGAGCATCGTCCAGCGTCTTACCCCTGATCATATCCATTGCTGCCATGGCAGAGGCTATGGCGCCCGGGCAGCCAAGCACCTGGATTTTGGCATCCTGGATGACGTTATTATCAATCTTTAGAAATATTTTCATCGTATCGCCGCAATGACCGGTCAATTTACTCACATGGGTTGCATCGCCAAGCTGACCCATGTTTTTCTTTTCCAGGTAGTAATTGATTGCCTTATCGGAATAACCGGAACTTGAAAGCAGTTCCTTTGTGGTTTTAATATCATTATTTGTTTCACTCATTATTTTCTCGCTATTTATTTCATCTCTTATTGTTCCTGCCCGGATTCAAGACCCTTGATCCGTCTTAAATTTTTTAAAACATCTTCTGCATCAGACCTTTTTGGCTTTAAAGGCAGATGGTTCATAAGTCCCAATCCTTCGCTCGCTTCATGAAACTCTTTTTCAGGTAAACTGCTCATTACAGCACAATTAGTCATGGGGTTTGAAGAAATGAGTTTCCTGGCAAAATCCAGACCGGACATGTCTCCAACTTCCTCATCCGTAATAACAAGATCAATGGCATTGTCTTTGATCATCTTCAGTGCTGTTTCACTCGATCGGGCGTAATAAACTTGATTTTTACAATCTTCTTTCAACGCTGAATCAAATTCCGAAAAAGATTCAATGTTCTTACTGATCAACAGCAACTTTAACATAGTATGCCTCTTTGTTTGTATATATGTTTTATACCAGTTCAGAATTTAATAGTTTTCTCGATACCCTATACCTTGAACCCTGCGTCCTGCACCCTTAGCCCTTTTTACCATGTACCTTTAGCCTTGCTCCTTGAGCCCTGCTTTTATTTACCAATGTCCTTCTACATTTGCGCTGTCAGCATGGGGCAGTTTCCTGTCAAGGTATGCCTTTACAGCCTCTTTCACTGTTCCGGATGCATCATTTGATACAGCTACCTTGCCTGCCTGAAGCGCCTTATAGGCATTCGGACCGCAGAATCCTGTTAAAAGCACCTTTGCTCCGCTGTTGACCACATTACTCGCAGCCTGAATTCCTGCCCCTTTCATTGCGTTTACGTTCGCGCCATTGTCAATTACCTGAAATTGAAGATTATCAGAGTCTACAACAATAACGTATGCCGCCCTCCCGAAACGGGGATCAACCTGCGAATCCATCTCTTTTCCCTGTGATGTAACTGCTATCTTCATTTTATTGTGCACCTCCGCCGCCGCCACAGACCTGATCATCATTTATTACTGGAAGTGTGCCCGCGATTAAGTCCTCAACAACAGGCCTGATTTCCGGTCTTGTGGCGTCATGATATACATTGATTCCTACCTGACGGAACCCCATAAGCGGCCTCATACCAATTCCGCCGACTACAAGAGCGTTCACATTGTGTTCTGCAAGCAGGTTAACCGGAACCATGCATCCGCCCTGGACATGTATCCTGTTTTTTATTGTTGTTACCTGGGCAATTTCCCCATCTTTTACATCTACAAGTGTGAACACATCGCAATGACCGAAATGTCCTGCCCTCTGTCCGTCAAGTCCGCCCTTATCCATTGAAGGTATTGCTATTCTTCCGTCTTTCATAATTTTAATCCTCCTCATTTTTATTTTTCTAAATTGTACTTATATATCGTTTGGGCGTAATCAACCCTTTTATTTTACCAGTTTTTCACTCACTCTTTTCCATATCCTCCTTAATTCATCACACACCCTTGAATCAGGTGCATATTCGAAAATATTTTTTGCCTCAACCATAGCCTTCGTAAAAATCGGATCAAAAGGGATTTCTCCCACAAAGGTCATGTCATGAGACTCTGTATAGGTCTTGATCTCTTCTGATTTTTCCGGATTAAGGTCATATTTGTTTACGCAGACCATCGCGGGTATCCTGAAAAATGATGCGAGTTCCGCGACCCTTGTCATGTCGTGAACGCCCGATACTGTGGGTTCAGTAACAATAAGCACAGCGCTTGCACCTCCAATGGATGCAATTACGGGGCAGCCGACTCCCGGTGCGCCGTCAGTTATTATAAGATCCAACCCCTTTTCTTCCGCTATTTTTTTTGACTCCCTGCGGACAAGGGTAACCAGTTTCCCTGAATTTTCCTCGGCTATACCGAGCCTTGCGTGTACCATTGGCCCGTGCCTGGTATCTGAGATGAACCATTCACCACTAGTCTTCTGCTCAAAGGTAATGGCCTTTTCAGGACAAAAATAATAGCATACGCCGCAGCCTTCGCAATCAACAGGGTCCACTATGAAATCTTCATTTATGGCCTCATATCTGCATAGGTTCCTGCAAAGACCACACTCGACACATTTATCTTTATCTATTGCCGCTTCACGTCCACCCTTGAAGGGTTCGGATTTTATCACCTCAGGGGTCATAATCAGATGCAGGTCAGAGGCGTCAACATCTGAGTCGCAGAGGACTTTATTGGTGGCAAGGGATGCAATGGCCGATACAATGCTTGTCTTTCCTGTCCCGCCTTTACCGCTTATTATAACAAGCTCTTTCATCAGTCATTTACCCCCAAAGCTACAATTTTCCGGATACTATCATAGAGATCTATGAATTTCTTCCTGTATTCGGGGATGCTGTCAACAACGAGTTCACCCCTTGAATATGATTCCGCAATCTTACGATTGAATGGGATCTCCATAAGAATAGGTATGCTCTCATCCGCTGCGAACGCGCTTACTTTGTCATCTCCCATGTCCGAACGATTTATAATAATTCCATAGGGGATGCCCAGTATTTTTACTGCTCCTGCAGCGAGTTTCAGGTCATTAAGTCCGAATGGTGTGGGCTCTGTAACAAGTATAACGAAGTCGGTTTTCTTCATAGCCGATATCACGGGACACGAGGTGCCGGGAGGTGCATCTATGATCGTAAGGCCGTCACTTCCCGCCATTTTTCTCACCTTTTTTATAAGCGGAGGGGACATGGCCTCTCCAATCCTCAACCTGCCATGGATAAACACAATCCCGTTTTTAATGCCCTTCTCAATGACGCCAAGCTCTCTCCCTGTTTCAGTGATGGCACCCTCAGGGCAGACTTCAATGCACCCGCCACAACTGTGGCAGAGTTCGGTGAAGGTCAGCATGGTGTCTGCTATACGCACTATGGCTTTAAACTGACAGATTTGAACGCATTTGCCGCAGAGGGTGCATTTAGTATCATCTATTAGAGGGACAGGTGTTGTCACGGTCTCCTTTAGTTCTATCTCGGGTTTTAAAAAGAGATGGGCATTAGGCTCTTCAACATCACAGTCAAGAAGTTTTATATCCATACCGGAAAGAGATGCCGCCAGGTTTGTCGCTACAGTTGTCTTACCTGTTCCTCCCTTTCCGCTCGCTATACTTATAATCACAGTTTTATTCCCTTTATTTCGCTATTTGTTTTTTCATGTAAGCATCCAGGGCCGTCTGAAGGGCTGCGGCGGCCAGAAAAGCATCGCGTTCTTTGCGCAGCTGCCTGATCCGGCCGCTTTTTTCCGTGCAATAGGCCGTTCTCAGCAGCCAGTAATCCTGGCGCTGGGCCAGAACCACCAGATATTCCTC
>CAZGDJ010000001.1:14242-34192 GCA_964524635.1 uncultured Rikenella sp.
ACAGTGCCTGTCTTCTACAGGAAGACCTCCAGCCCTTTTTATCACATCGTCGCCTGTAATATCGACAATTTCATCAGGCGTTTTCCCGATAGCCATATCAGCGGCAAATGAACCGCATATGTTACTTGATGCGCAACCGTCAGTCATATATGAGGCTTTTGATACCCTGCCTTCATTAAATTGCAGGAATATCTCCATCCTGTCTCCACACCTGCCTGTCAAGCAGGCATGGGCATTGGCATTTTCAACGGATCCAAAATTGCCCGGCTCTATCCATCTGTCTATAGCCTCGGGGCTATAAATTTTTGTCAATTCCACATATATAGGGTCGTTAAGATCCTTTACTATTTTATATGAATCATCGGCCATTATTTCTTCCTGAATTTATAAATAATTTATTCAAAACCTTCCTAATGATAATCATGTGTGCCGACGATTACCTTGATGCCTGTTTTTCCTTCTATGGCCTTGGAAAGTGTTTCAGGATCGTTGTAAGGACAACCCGGAGAGGCGTTTGCAAGGCAGGAGCTTAAGTATATCTCATCAGGTTTCATCTCTGAAAGCTTTATGGTCATACCAACATTGGGGACCGTACTTCTTCCCGGGCACTGACACTTTACAAAACCGATCACCTGTGAAGGTTCACTGAATTTTCCTTCTCCCATTGCTGTGGCTTTTAAACATCTCCATTCACCCGGGCAGCCATATCCGCTGTCCATATATGATCCGCATCCGATTATTACCACCTTTTTCATCCCTCTCCCTCCGGTCCTGTTTTTATACTGTATTTTATTATTTTTTAAACTTTTCAATTATCCGATCAACCAGTCTCCTGAATTCATCGCTGAAGGTTATACCTTCCCTGTCAAGTTCTGTGAGTTTTCCCAGATCAGCCATTTTTACGACCTGCGGTTCAATCGGGAGGTTTGCAAGGTATTCTACTCCTGCCTTTTCTGCCATGGCTTTTCCGCCGTTTGACATGAACAGATCAATTACCTTTCCGCAATGGGGGCATTTGAGTCCGTTCATGTTCTCTACGACCCCCAGCATTTCCATTTTTACCTGTTTGCAGAAGTTTATGGATTTTCTGACATCCGCAAGGGATATCTCTTGCGGGGTAGTTACGACTAACGCCTTTGCATCCTTTATTGTCTGGGCTATTGTAAGTGGCTCATCACCGGTGCCAGGAGGGGAGTCGATAATAAGGTAATCCAGTTCCGCCCAGTCCATGTCGGAAATAAACTGGCGGATAACCCCTATTTTTATCGGCCCGCGCCATATAGTTGCCGCATCTTTGTCAGCCCCCATAATGGATTCTATTGATATAACCTGCAAATTGGTTATCGGTTCAATAGGGATGGCCTTTCCTGTTAAAGGCGACATTGCAATGTTTGTATTAATTCCCAGCATTCTGGGGATACTGGGGCCATGAAGGTCAACATCCATAAGCCCTACCCTGTAGCCTCTCTTTGCCAGACTTATGGAAAGATAGGCGGCAACGCTGCTTTTACCTACCCCGCCTTTACCGCTCATTACGAGTATCTTGTTTTTTATCCGTTTAAGACTTTTATTGATCTCAAATTCCTGTTGGGATTGAGCATCCAGATTTTTCAGCCCCTGGTTTTGTTGAGTAATTGACACGTGTTAATGTACCTCCAAAAACTATTTCAGTTTTATACCTAAAGTTTAAAGACCACAGAGAAAAGGCATTCATTAATTCTTATACTTTCTGCCCTTTGCCCCATGCCCTACCTGTCCCGCCATAGCTTCATGTGACGGCGGATGCACCCTGCGGCCACACCTGTGCATCCCTCTCCTGCATCCAGGCATAAAAAACCTGGGTTGAAATATATTTCCCTGCAGATAGGCATTTAATACATCCTCTGCAGAACCTGATATTTCCTGTATAACATCCAGACCAGAGGCCAGAAGCATTTGCAGAAATACTTGTGAAACTGCACCGCAAATAAGGATGTCCAGATTAAGCTTTTTTATCCTCTGGCATTTTTGAGAAAGATCATTTTCATCGATTTGATATACAAATCTGGATTTTTCTCTTTGATCCTTGACTTCCACCACTAATAACTTAAGGGCGGTATCAAATACCGGAGAGACTTTATCTTCCCATACAGGTATAGCAATCTTCATAAAAAATACCTGTTAAATATCATCAAAAATATTCCATTAGAAAAACTTTCTACTTCCCTTTAGGGCATTTTTTTAGACACATGAACCAGTCCATACATGTGACATCCGGGTCAGACTTCTGTGTCCGGTCTTTTGCTACCCCGCAGGATCCCGGAGGCGGCACGATCACATCGTCGCCTGGTCGCCAGTTTGCAGGTGTGGCAATGCCGTATTCATCAGATGTTTGCATGGCGATTAAAAGACGCATGACCTCATCCATATTGCGCCCGTTTGAAAGCGGATAATACAGGATCGCCCGGACGATGCTCTTCGGATCAATGATAAAGACAGCGCGGACGGCTTGAGTGCTGCTCGCACCCGGCTGAAGCATGCCGAAGGCTCTGGATACATCCATCTTCAGGTCTTCTATGACCGGGAATGTCACCTCGATATCCTTCAGGCCATTGTAGTTAATTTTTTCTTTGATGGTTCGCAACCATGCAATATGAGCATAAATACTATCAATAGAAAGCCCAAGCAGTTTGCAGTTCCGCTTGGCGAAATCTTCCTGCATGGACGCGAAAGTCATGAACTCCGTTGTGCACACAGGGGTAAAATCGGCAGGATGCGAAAAAAATACAAGCCAGCTTCCTTCAAAATCTTCAGGAAAGTTGATTTCGCCCTGCGTTGTCTTTGCCTTGAAATTTGGAACTTTGTCTCCAATTAATGGCATTTTTGCATTAGCTGAATCCATGTCCATTCCTCCTATTTTGGGGTCATTAAAATTATTCTGTTTTATTCAGGTCTTTGAGCCTTTTTTCAACAGCATCCAGTTCATTTCTCAGCATTTGTGCTTCAGACCTTAAAGTCGCCTCTTCCTGATTTTGGTCGTAATAGGAAGACCCGGCATAGCCGAAACCACCCCTGCGGCCCATCCCTAAGCCTCTCCCCCGGCATAATCCGGATATGAATGAGAAGCCGCGGTTTAAAAAAGATTTGTTTGCAGTATTGCATAGACCTCGCCCTCCACCTGTCATTGGACCCATTCCTTCTGGACCTCTTCTGTTAAATCCTGGCATAGGATTACCTCCTGACATGATATGTTATTAAAGTGTTTTTTCACCACGGAGAGCGCTGAGAGAAGGGAGGTGTGCTCTCCGTGTCTTAGTTGGTTTATTTCTAGTCTTAAACCACTGATTAATGAATTCAAATATAGATAAAGCATTTAGTATGCCAAAAAGGCGAATTATTTACTGTGTTTGTAATATGCTGTAATAATTGCCTAAAAAAATTATCCTGCGAATTGGCCTATTTTGATAGCATTGCATAATCGCAAATATGCAATACAATGCGGCTATTTAGTTGCAATAATGCAATGATAGTTATCAGGCTTTTGCTTTTGATCTTCCGTCCTGATTTGGAGCGCTTATATTCATCTGTTTTATTTTTCGCCAGAGAGTTGTGGGGTGCATGCTGAGAGACGTAGCCGTAGCTTTCCGGTTCCAGTTGTTTTTCTCAAGGGCCTTGTATATATAACTGCGTTCCATCTCTTTAATGCCTGTGTTGCGGGTATCATGGCTGGCCGCCTCTTTTTTTGCGTCCCTGCCCAGATAATCAGGCAGATGCTCGATACCGATGTGATCATTTTTGCAGACCACTGTCGCATAGTCCATGATGTTTTCCAGTTCTCTGATATTTCCCGGAAACTGATGAGCCATAAGGATCTGCATCGCCTCAGGTTTTAATCCCTGTATATTTTTACCCTTTAAATCATTGAATCGTTTGATAAAATTAGAAACAAGAAGCGGTATGTCTCCCTTTCTATCCCTTAATGGAGGCAACTTCAATCTGACAACGTTTATCCTGTAATAGAGGTCTTCCCTGAATTTTTTTCACTGACCAGGGTCTCGAGATTTTTATTTGTTGCGGCTACAAATCTGACATTGGCCATCTCGGTTTTAATACTGCCGAGTGGCTCATAGCTCTTTTCCTGTATCACCCTTAGCAGCCTTACCTGAAGCGCCGGTGATATATCTCCAATCTCATCAAGAAAAAGGGTGCCTCCTTCAGCAAGTGCAATTCGTCCTGCTTTGTCCTTTTTGGCATCTGTAAACGCACCTGCCTTGTATCCGAAAAGTTCAGATTCAAGCAGATTGTCAGGCAGGGCTCCGCAGTTGATAGTTATAAGAGGGCTGCCTTTTCTCGGGCTCATGGAGTGAATGGCCTTTGCAAAGAGTTCCTTACCTGTCCCGCTTTCACCCTCAAGCAATACTGTAGTATCACTCTCAGCCAGTTGTTCCAGGATTCCGAAAAGGCGCTGCATTTCATTGTTTTTAGTAATTATGTCGTGGAATGAGTGGCTTTTATCCAGCTCTTTTTTAAGTGTTTCTACAAGACTCAAGTCCCTGAATGTTTCCACCCCGCCTATGACTTTCCCTTTATTATCTTTAAGAAGGGCTGTGGAGATAGTTATGGGAACACGGTCACCTTTTGAGTTCACGATAAAAATAGACTGGTTCACTACCGGGCTGCCTGTTTCAACAGTATGCCTAAGAGAGCAGTAACTTTCATATATGCTTGCCCTGAATACTTCCCAGCAATGCCTGCCAACTGCCTCCTTTTTGCCTATTCCGGTAATCTTTTCAGCAGATCTATTAAAGGAGGTGATTTTCCAATCAGGATCAACTGTAAAAACCCCATCTGCTATGCTGTCAAGGATTATTTCGGTTTGATTTTCTATTTTATTTTCCATTTGTTAAATAAAAAGGTTTGAAGCTCCGACCAAAAATAAATATTTTATTAACAGAATTGTCCCTTCTAAATTTGAGCTTAAAATTGCTGGCCAGCTTTCCCTTTATATCATCAATAATAGCCAGATGATATTACCTATTATGGCAATCCCCACACATAACAGGCCCTTTTTCTTTCTTCTCATGGCAACCCTGACAGTGTGAATGGAAGGCATGTAACAAAGGAATTTTATATTCATCATTGGCTTTTAAGGGGTGACATTCAATACATCTTTTATTTTCCGAAGATTTATCTTTAACCAGACCACCATTTTCATATACATGGTGGCACTCTTCGCATTCAATCTCCAGATCCAGGTCATGAAAGTCATGATCAAAGGCAGAGGCCGGTTCCTGTGGGTTTTCAAAACCGGCATTATCTAAAAAAGTGATTGATTTACCATCATCCAATACACTGAACCCTAATATGGCTGCAATTATTACTGCAGAAAGAATTGAAATTCTTAACTCCACTTTATTCTCCTTTATCCAGACATTCATACAGGATATCTATGATAAACTTCACTTCCATTCCAAGCTCATAATGATGCACGATATCTTCAAGCCCGCTGTGACAGTTATGACAAGGGGCAATAAGCACAGGAACACCGGTTGCTTCTAATTGTTCAGCTTTTACTCTGTTGCCTCTAACTCTTTTCTTTTTATAAGGAGGACCGCAATTTATTACCCCTCCGCCTGCACAGCAGCAATAATTATACTCACGGTTTGGATGCATTTCTACGAAATTTTCACAAAGCTCATTTACAACATATCTGGCTTTTTCGGCAAGTCCTCTGCCCCTTATGACATTGCACGGATCATGAAGTGTTACCGGCTTATCATATTTTTTGGCCAGTTTTATTTTGCCTGCCTTAAAAAGATCATAGTAAAACTCAATCGCATGGACGATAGGGATAGGTGGCATTCTCCAGCTCAGGGTGCGGTTACCCATATCATATACTGAACGAAAGGCATGTCCGCACTCACCCATGACGATTTTTTTAACTTTAAGTCTTGCGGCAGTTTCAAAATGCTTGCGTTTCAGTCTGGCCATTACCTCATTATCGCCAGTGTACATGGCCATGTCACTGTTGTCCCAACCGGGTGTGGCAGGCATTGTCCAGTCTACACCGGCAACATTCATTAAAACGGCTGCCTGGTAAATAAGACCTGCCTGAAATTTGGGTTCCGGGGCGATAACGGAATACATTATGTCAGCCCCTTCCTTTTCAAGGGGAATCCTGAGCTTGGGTATTTCATCCCTTGCCTCATCCTCCTGCCACTGTAATGTATCAACCCATTCATTTTCCTTAACCCACATCTGGTTCATAGTGGCAGAGTGACTGTTGACAGTGTCCTGGATATATAGCGGTGTCATCTCCAGCTTATGGATTATTCTCCGGACCAGCAGCATAAGGTATGCTATATCAATACCAAAGGGACAGTACATTGAACATCTTTTACAGAGGTTGCATTCAGTATGTGCTATTTCTGCGGCTCTTTTCATAAACTCCGGTGACACTTTGCCCTTTTTTTTGATCATTTCCCACACGGTTTGTTTTACCTTCCCAACAGGTGAGTAGTGAGGGTCTTTATCGTTTGAAAGATAAAAATGGCATGCCTCGGAACAAAGTCCGCAATGCACGCAGGTATCAACATACATCTTTAATCTTGCGCCGGCTTCTCCTTGAAGAACCTGGTTTATCACCGATTCGATTTTAGAAGGCGTGAGATTCGCCATTCCCTGGGCCATACCTTCATCGATTATTTCCATATTATTATTTTTTGCTGGCTGTATTGCGTCTTTCATGTTTTCAAGAACCTTTTATTTTATTAGAATAACCTTTAAGTTGTAATAATTTGATTTTAACCTTACCAGTCACGTGCAAAACGGACTCCGCCGAACTCTGAACCGGTATATGCCCTCGAAAAAGCGCCGAAAATCATATGTATAAAACGGGTAAAGGGTATTGCCATGAGCATGATCTGCCCGCTTAATATGTGTATGAGCAGAGCATAAGAATAACCGGGGAACTGATAAACTGACCACAACCCTGTAATAAAGGGAAGTGCAACTACTAGGAGAAGAATGTAATCGGATAATAAAGTAACAAAGCGTACTTCCGGTCGGACTATTCTTCTTATAAGGAAAAAAACACATCCTGAAATAACAACAACGGTCATAATATCGGCTAAGATTTTAGGAAGAGCCCAATAGCTGATATTAAAGGCTTCATTTAAAAGAGAGATATGGGCGCCTAAGAATATAGGTGCCAGAAGCAGGCATATATGAAACGCAAAGCCTATTACTGTCATTGCCCGCTGTTCACGCATGTTTGTGCTTGCAAATGGGACTATCCAGTGAAGTATTGACCTCATGCTATATTTCAGGCTAAGAAATGAAAAGATAAATGCCTCCTTTTTTTTCGCAAGGCTGAAAACACGATATACCTGATAAATAATCCCAATAATAAATACTACAAAACAGATCCACATCATGGGACCTTTAAGAAAAAAATAGATACTATCCATTATTAACTCCCTGTAAAAGCAAATGCTCTGCTTTTACTTTTTTTGTTAAACTATGTATCCTGTCACAGCGAATGAAGGATTCGGTTATATTCTCCATTAACTATTGCTTTTATCAGTAGTTTATCGCCTGTTTCGTTAAAAACCGGATTCCATAAATGATGATATGGCGTCGAGAGTAGGGAACCGTCAAGAATGATATATTTTATGCCATTCTTTTCGACCTTTGCTGCCACATGTTTTCCGTCCAGGCTGAATACCGGCTGCCATGCCATGTCAAAGTCAATACTCCATATTTTATCATCAATGATAATCCCCCATTTGCCTTTATCTTTAACCACTGCGGCAATTCTTGTTCCGTCGTGGTTAATAACCATGTCAGTTATCATTTCATCAACCTGGGTTTTCCAGATCCTGTCATTAACTGCGATTGTCCATTTCCCGAAAGAAGGAGAAACAATGGCCGCGAGATTTTTACCATCTGCGCTGAATTGCTGATTCCATAGCTGTTTGAACTTTGATTTCCAAATATTTCCGCCTTTATTGGCAAGAGCCCATCCGCCTGATAATACGGGGGCAACAACCTCTCCGGTTCTCGGATTAAAACTTGGTTCCCATACCATTGGAAAGGTCTTATCCCATAATTCCCCATCTACTGCTATTGTATATTCAAATCTATTTAGTCTGATATCGGCCGCAAGCCTTTTCCCGTCGGGGTTGAATACATTCTTCCAGACATTTGTAAAGGATCTTTCCCAGGGATTTCCGCCAGGCGCTGGCGCATATATCCCTTTTTTAAATTTTGCTATATCAGCAGCATCCAAAGATTCGGTCTGTACTGTTGCCGATGTTTGTGTGCCGTCAGGGCTTATTGCAATATTTGTGATGCTTGAAAAGGTATTTTCCCAGGGAGTATCATCAAGTGCCACAGCATACTCCATGTCCTGTTCGTATGCTACTGCAATATGGGCTCCGTTGCGTGAGAACATAAGGTTCCATACAAATCCGAACCTGTTTTCCCAGGGTTGCCCCTCCACTGCAACAGTCCATTCCATATCCTGCGATACAAGGGCTGTAAGCCTTCCGTCAGGGCTGAAACGCAGGTTATATATTTTTTCAAACGGTGTTTCCCATGGCTCACCATTAACACAGACATTAAAAAGATCGTCTTCGGTTCTTACAATCGCAGCTATCCTTTCACCATCAGGGCTTACATATAGTTCCTCAACCCATTCATATTTGTCCTCCCAATCCTGAAAGGGTATTTTTTTATTGGTATTTTCCCAATCCCATGCGTTAATATCAGCCATAAATATCTCCGGTATTTTTGTAGTCTTCAGTACTCTTTTTATATCCAAGGCTTTTAAGGTTCATACCGTAGTATTGCTTTCATATTGGTTTAATTATCCTATAAGCCTGGCTTTATTTTATAAAAACAATATAGGAATAAAGCAACCAAAAAATGAAACAAATGTTACATAAATAACTTTATATACAATAAAATGATAATCTATCATATTGAAATAAATATAATAATATATTTTAAAAAATGAAACATATTCTAAAAAAGTTCCAAAGATGAAAATTTATTGGGGATTGGTGGTTTCCATTTATGGGGTTATAGAAAAGCTCTACTTCAAAAGCCCATGGGCTTTCATTTTTCGCCAAAGGGATGTCCTGCTGATACCGAGTATCTGTGAGGCCTCATCTTTACGACCCTTTGTTTTTTTAAGGGCATTTTCGATTGAAGCCTTTTCCTCTTCCCGAAAATTAGTGCTTTTGCGTTCAGGGCTTGTTACAACCATACTTGTGCCTATCTCGGGCAAATGAGATATGGTTATTACTGGTCCTTTTACAAATACAAAGGCATATTCAATAACCCTTTCAAGCTCCCGGATGTTTCCAGGCCATGAAAATTGGTTTAAAATTTTTTGTACCTTCGGATCGATCCCCTTCACCTTTTTATCAAATTTTTTGTTAAATTTTGTTATATAGTGATTAACAAGAAGAGGAATATCGGATTTCCTCTCCCTCAATGGGGGAAGATAGAGTGGCACTGTTCTGAGTTTGTAATACAAGTCTTCTCTGAAACGACCTTCTTTTACCTCTTTGGACAGGCTTTTATTAGAGGCTGCGATGATACGTGCATCCATTGGTATGGTTCTGATTCCAGCAACTCTTTCAAAGAACCCTTCCTCTAATACCCTGAGAAGCTTTATCTGGGTTTTTGGTTTTATTTCACCAATTTCATTAAGTAAGATAGTGCCTCCATTGGCAAGTTCAAATTTGCCTACCTTGGCATTTACAGCGCCCGAAAGAGCCTCTTTGGTATACCCGAATAATTCAGATTCAATCAGGTTTTCAGAAAGTGTAGAACAATTAACAGAGATAAACGGTCCGTTGGCTCTTTTACTCTGTTGATGTATTGCCCTTGCAATAAGTTCTTTTCCGGTCCCAGGTTCCCCTTCTATGAGTACTGTTGCTTCTGAAACTGCTACATCAGGTACAAGTCGAAGCGTCTTTCTTATCTGGGGACTTTCACCAATAAGCTCGTCAAAATAATTATTATCTTTACTTGATGACTCATTCGCTTCGTATGTAATGGTCAATGGACGGAAGGTCTCAATCGCACCTACAACACGATTTTGATTATTTTTTATCGCTGATGTATTTACGAGTATTGACTGGCTGCGTCCATCCTTTACCGCTATACGTATATCCTGGTCCATACATGCTGCCCCAGTTTCAATTGACCTTTTTAAAGGACAGTTGCTTTTACACAGGTCGCTCTTGAATATGTCCCAACAATAGTTATCCAACACCTCTTCACGCGTGAAACCTGTTATTTCCTGTGCGCGTCTATTGAAGGATGTTATCCTCAATCTGCTGTTTATAGTGAAAACTCCTTCGGCCATTTGATTGAAAAGGTTATCATATCCTACAAAAAGATTTTCATCTCCTGTTTCAGGCATGCTATTGTCGGAATTCTTGCAACTGAATGTAAGTATTGCCCCGATTATTTTTTTGTCATGATCCTGGATTGGATTTACAGAAAAGACCAATGTTGCATGAGTATCTGAACCATTTGAAAGAACAGCCTCAAGATTCTCATAAGAACGGCCCTGCACGAGGGCTGTTTCCAGGGCTCTATCCACATTTTCCAGATATTTTGGGGCTAATATTCCTGCCAGGGTAAAGACCTGACCTGGATCAAGGCATATCTTAAAAAATTTTTCAGCATTGAGATTTGCTGACATTATCCTGTGTTCAGGAGAGATAACGATCACACCATCACCCTTTGGGGTTTCAGTATAACTTCCCTGCTCGGTTAAATTATTAAAAGTGTATATGTTATTCATAAAAATGAACCTGTATGCATATAATGATACAAGAGATTATCAAGTAATCACGCATTACAACCCTACTCATGGCATTTTGTACATTTTCTGTAGGCCAGGTAATCATCCTTGTATATTCTTTCTTCTTTGTGACATCCTTTGCAATTTTTATGGTAGGCAACCTGGAGCTTGACGACATTACCCTTCTTTTCATTTGGGTCATGACATTCAGAACATTTTTTTGTTTTTCCCCATGGTGACCAGATATTCGGGTTCTTTTGCACCTCTTTGTTATCCTGTGTGCCCTGAGCACCCGAATTTACCCGTGTATCCTGTGTCTTAGCATCTGAAGTTACCTGGGCGGCCTGAGGTTCTGGATTACCCTTGTTATCTTTATATTCGTGATGACATTTCAAACATGAGATCTGATATCCTGTGATGTGCTTCAGATGTTCAAATTTAGACGGGCTTATTCTGTCTTTTTTATAACCCTTATTATCGATAATGATTACATCAAGATCCTCAGCCTTAGGACATGAACATTCTTCCTCAGACGCTTTTTTTTCATCAGCAAATATGATTGGGCTCTTTACAGAAATAAATGAACCAGTGATAAATAGCAGAATCAGAATTAAAAGGATATGGAGAGGATACCGCGACTTGCTATTGAAATTCATAATAACCTCCAAAATTTTTGTTTCAAGTTGGGAAATACTATTCATATAACAAAAAAAAGTCAATAAAAAGCAGTAATCCATAGCTATAACAGCTAGTTATTGATGTTTCAGATATGAAACGATATGAAACGTAATCTCGTTGAGGTATATTTGAAGTCTATGAAGTTATGGAATATCAGAGAAACTAATCAATAGAATGGATTTAAATGACAGATTAGAAATTTTGATCCATCGCTTAGCTTTTCTTAGCTTATTTATCAGAATCCTTGACCAGATTATCCAGGTTAAAGGAATTTAGTTTCTTATACATCACTTCACTGGTTTCCGTCCAGATCCATTGAGAAATACACTCGCCTGTCCTGTTGCATACCCTGCAGGTATTTTCTTTATCTGAACAGTCGGTTATTGATACAGAACCTTCAAGCACCTTTACTATATCTCCAATTAAAATGTTTTCCATAGGCATTGCCAGCCTATAACCGCCATTGCAACCCCTCACGCTTTTTACAAATCCGGCGGCTTTAAGTTTTTGTATAAGTTTTTCAAGATGTTTCTACGAAATTCCCTGCAGCTTTGCTATTTCACTTAATTTTACCGGCCCCGAATCTGAACACAAGGCCAGGTCAATATCAACCTTGTTCCATATCTGTTTTTAGTTGTTAGACGCATATTTTCTTTCTAAATCAATTCAGAACCTTCTACAGGCAGGCTGTTCAACTTTTTAGATTCTTCAGGAATGATCCTTGGAATAGTAATTTTGAAGTTAGACCCCTTGCCAGGGGTTGATTCTACTTCTATTTTCCCTCCATGTTTTTTGACATTCTGATTTGCTACAAAAAGGCCAAGGCCTGTACCTCTGTTTCCTTTGGATGAAAAGAAAAGGGTAAAGAGGTTTTCGCGTGTCTCCTGAGCCATACCGATACCATTATCATATACATTAAGGGTAATAAAATTCTTGTCTCCATTAACTGTTATTTTTACAAAATATGACTCTTTATTGGTTTTGTCGTCAAGACATGCGTCAATAGAATTTTCAATTATATTGACAAGGGCCGAAGATATGGCTTCGGTGTCTATCTCAAAATCTCCGGAAGAGCTGTCAGATTCATAAATAAACTCAATTTTATGTTTTACGGCTTTTGGTGATAAAACTTTTATCACATCTTTCAGGAAACTATCAACATTGGTGCGAACGACATTGAGATCTCTTTCTTTTGTATAGTGGAGTATATTAATCACCATACTTTTTATTCTACCTGCCAGATCTTTAACAACCTCAATGGCATCCTGCATTTTCTCTTTGTCGTCTTTCATAAGGCCGGATTCTAGTCGGTATATTCCACCATCAAGACCGGTCAACAAACCTCTTATTCCATGGGACATTGAACCTATCAAGAGCCCAAGCGAAGTAAGGTGACTTTGCAGTTGACGTATTTTGGTTATATTGGTGGACATCTCCATAACCTGTTTTATTTCACCATTTTCATTATGTATTGGAGCTGTCCATGTAAAAATATTATATTGTTCACCACGTCTTGACGTAACGACTTCTTCGGTCTGATGATATTGACCATCATGGAAAGTGGCCATTACAGGGCATGGCCGGCAGGGTTCATCTCTGTGCTTGTAAACCTTATAACAGTGTTCTCCTAATTGGTCTCCAAAATCCTTTTTAAACCAATTATTTGTGCTTGTTATTCTATAATTTTTATTTTGAACAGAAATATAACAGGGCAATTCATCAAAAAATTGTTGGTAGTGTACTTTTGTTTTATGTGCTGATTCCAGTCTTTTTTCATATTCACGGATTTTTTGGCGTTCCTGCTTCCGGTCGAGGGCCCTTTGAATGGCTATTTCGAGTATATCGCTGCTTATAGGTTTATAAAGAAAATCTGAAGCATCCAAGGCAAGACATTTAGCTCTTGATGATGTATCCATTTCATCACTGATCATAATAAATTCTATATCATGATACAATTGTTTGGCCTTTTGTAGTAATTCTGCGCCAGACATATCTTTTAATACTGACTTGGATATTACCAGAGACGGAGAAAAATTATTAATAGCTCCCAGGGCATTGTTTCCACTTTCAGTCTTGATTACTTCGTACCCTGTTCTGGCAAGATAAATCTCCAGGGCATCAAGTAGTTCTTTTTCTTCATCAACCAGCAGTATTGAATTATCCATAGAAATATAAATGTAAAATTAGTTATTTAATAAATATTTAACACAGGGTCCAATACCCCCGATAAATGAAAGGAAAGTGAAAAAATTGAAGCTGTTTTTATTACTCTAGCCAATAGTATCTTTAATTATTTCTAAAAGCTTATCCTTGTCAAATGGTTTCATTAAACTTGCAACAGCCTTTTGTATTGCATATTTGCTTCCAGTCAAACCGCTTATGACAATAACAGGAATATTTTTATATGAACTATCCTGCGTAAGCCTGCGATAAAATCTGGGGCCCCATTCTTCAGGCATCTCCAGATCAAGGGTAATCAGATCAGGCTTTTCCTTTGATATTAACTCCATTGCTTCGGGACCGCTCGATGCCGAACATGTATCATAGCCGTTATCATTCAAAAGATCTGTCAGATACGTAACAACATTCGGATCATCATCAATTATCATTATCTTTTTCGCCATAATATATGTCTCCTCTATTATTGTTAAATATGAAGGTCTAAATAAAAGACATTACAAATTTTTTATCTTATCAGGCCTGTTTACGCTTGCCACGGGGCATGTTGCGCGCAGAACAACCTGTTCAAGGGTGCTTCCCAAAGTTATTTTTTCAGTGTCAGTTTCATGTGTATGGTGTGCCATAACAATAAGATCAGCATAATTCTCCCGGGCATATTTTACGATTTCAACGTAAGGTATGCCTTCCCATACCCCTACTTCATAATCAGTCAGATCCTTCAGGCTCGGCTCATATTTTTTTCTGATTCTATTTCTTACTTCCAACAGGTTGTCTTCGATCTCATTTTGTCCAATGACTTTTCCTGAATGGATTGAGCTGATATCAAGGGCATGAAAAATATGCAATTTACATTTCAGGGATTTTGCAACCTTTAGAGCAAAGGTAAACGCTGAATCAGCAGATTTTGAAAAATCTGTTGCAAACACAATATTTGAAAAACCACCCCAGAAGGAGGCAGCCTCCCTGCCTATGACCAGAACCGGGCATCTGGCCAGTTTTGCGACAGCCTGGAGCGTTCTTCCTGCATACTTTCTATAGGAAGAAGGCTCATTATCTTCCTGTGCAGTGGAACCCATTATAATGAGATCTGCTTCATATTTTCTGGCATGACGTAAAATTTCTGTATGAGGAATACCCGATAAAGCTTCAAGATGACACTTCTCACACCTTTCAATGAGTTTGGCGTAGGTATTCTTCATCTCCTCCTTTACCCATTGGATATAGTCCTCATCATATGTAACCCTTTCTCCTGTTCGTGAATCTATCACATCATGGCTGAAACCTCGTCCAGGAATACCCAGAACATGGAATACCATTAAATCAGAATTATAATTTTTCGCCATACTAAATGCTACCCTTGCCGCATGATCGCAGGATGGCGATGCGGTAGTAGCAAACAAGATTTTTTTAAACATGGATCACCTGTAATGTTTAAATTGGTTAAAAGGTAGTTGTCACTCTTCCTCTGGTCTGAGGTGTTCAGGGACTTCCACCATGTTTAGTAAAAGAGGCTTAAGAAAAGACCATCTTATTCCAATCTTATAAACCTCCTCCAGATCTCTTATCGCATCCCAGCAATTATGACAGGGAGTAACTACCAGTTTGGCACCGGTTGCCAGTATCTGATCACGCTTAACCTTAAAACCTATATTTCTTTCCGTTCGATAACGGCCAATACCATTTAACCCGCCTCCGCCACCGCAGCAGAAATTGTGCTCTCTGCATGGTTTCATTTCACGGAAATCTTCTGCTATATAGCTCATTATCTCGCGCGTAATATTGGCCAGGCCGGCATTTCTTACATAATTGCATGAGTCCTGATAGGTTACAGGTTCTTTGATCTTTTTCGAAGGGTCAATCTTCAGCTTCCCGGTTCTTAATGCTTCTGCTATCCATTCAACATAATGGAGGCTTTCTACCGGCGTCTGCCCTGATTTGATGCCCGCCCAGTATGGGCCTTCGATTACGGTTGCCCTGTAAGCGTGCCCGCATTCAGTAACCACCATCCTTTTGGGTGTTAATCTTTTCATGGCATCGTAAACACTCTCGACCTGCATCTTGGATGCCCCCCAGTCTCCGGCGAACATCGCCAGGCTGGTCTCCTCCCAGCCTTCGCTTGTTACAGTCCAGTTTTCACCTGCAATCTGGAAGAGCCTTGCAGCTTCTGCCAGGTCTTCAGGATAATGTTTTGGCTCCCTCGCATTAACAGTATACAATATATCTGCATTTTCCACATCAATGGGAATCTTCAAGTCAGGCCATTCGTCTTCATACTCCTCTTCCATCCATTGACATGTATCAACCCAGTCTTCATTTGTAATGTCCATTTGAGCCCTGAATATGCGGTGCATGCCGGTTCCTATCTTTAATTCCCATGGTGTAAATCCCTGAGAAAACAGAAGCCCTCTCAGATAGCTGAACATGGCTCCCATATCAATCCCAAACGGGCAATAGGTCCCGCACCGGTTACAGCAGGTACATTTGCCAAATGCCGTATCCATGCACTTCTGCATAAAGGCATTATCAACATTACCCTTTCGCTTGACCATTTCTCCAAGTGTGGACTGTATTTTATATGAGGGAACCTGTTTGGGGTCTTTGTTATTTGCTATATAGTAGAAACAGCTGTCTGCACAAACTCCGCAATGGGCGCATATCTCGAGCCAGGTTTTAATTCTGGACTTTAAGGTTTTCTTTAGGAGTACTCTTAGGGCATCTTTATCAACATCAAGCTGATCCATCTCTGCATAATACTGCTGTCCATTCTTATCAGCCAGGAGTGCATCAAGCTGTTCCTTGTTATCAACGGTTTTTTTATTACAAAGAATTCCTTCCGGCATAATATTTACCTTAATTAGAAAAAGTTAACTTACCAGGCAAATGATTTTTTCATTCCGCCACGTTTGATTCCGAAATCCATACCCAGTTGAGCCCTTGACATGAAGAATAAAACAAAATGTGACAACTTGGTGAAAGGAATGGCTATAAGCATTATCTCACCTGATATTATATGTGCAGGAAGCCAAAAATTATAATCGGGCGCCTGGTAATAGGTACATAACCCTGTAATAAATGGGGCAACAGCTATCACTAACACCAGATAATCATAAAAAGTGGTCAGTATTCTGACTTCAGAGAGCGCAACCCTTCTTATGATCATAAAAATAACAGAGATTATCACAATTATGGTCATCAAATTAGAAAGGGACTCAGGCAGTACCGGCAGACTGAATCCAAATCTCTGCTTCAGTATTATATTATGAGCCAGGAGAAATACAGGTGTAACAATAAGGCATATATGAAACAGGAAAAAGGCGATTGTGAATACCGGTTTTACCCTCCAGCTTCTTGTTCCGAAAGGAATCAGCCATAGTATTATTGATCTGGCTGCTCCTTTAAGACCATATGATAAATGACTGGTATATGCAACCCTGTCTGCCTTCCAGTCAAGGCCCTTGATATATAATACTATTCTGATAATGCAGCCTATAAAAAAAATGGCAAATGAAAGCCATAAAACAGGCCCGGTAAGAATCTGATACATATTTTTCTCCTCTCCTAATCCTCATCTCTCCCTGCAAGGTAATTCCAGAAACCAAGCATTCCTATAAGAATAAGGAGGATAAGGATATAAGCAATCCCTTTTGTATAAGTTAGAAAATCCTGAAGTGTATAAAATATATTTTCCATACTGCTATTTCCCCCGGTAAAGCTGTTAATGTGATTCTTTGTAGTCCGGATGCGAATATAATATAGGCATGCGGGATACTATGAATTTAAATACAATCAGTCCGCAAGTCACCAGAAAGACCGAAATACCAATCTCCATCCAGTGCGGAAAATATCTCTCAGTTGCAGGAAGATGCCAGTTAAATGCAATAATACAAATATTGAACCTGTTAAGAATTACACCAAATACTGTTATTCCCGCTGTCCATTTTATTAATGTCAATCTCCTCTCCCTGACGCCAATCGCATAGAGGAGACAAGGCAGTCCGATAAAGCCCAGCAGTTCAACCAGATACCACAGTCCGTAAGAGGTCTTGAGGTAATGCCAGTTATTGTCGGCAGCTACCCCTATTATCTTTATGGCAAAATAACCCGCAAGAACCCATGATCCAGCTTTTGCAAATCCAAGGGCGACATGATCCTTTTCCTTTCTATGCTCTTCATCGAGCTTGCCCGCAAAATAATGATGACATAATGCCCCTTCAAAAATCACCATCGAAATTCCTGCTATTATGGCAGAGATAAAGAAGTATACAGGCAGATATGACGAGTACCAGAGAGGATGGAGTTTTGAAGGCGCTATAAGGAATAATGCCCCCAGCGAAGACTGGTGAAGGGTAGAAAGTATTACACCAAAAATTGTAAGGACAATTGTCAGTTTATGAATAAGATTTCTTAATCTTTTTAAACCGAGCCATTCAAGGGCTGCCGGAGAAAATTCAAGAAACAGCACTATAAGATAGAGACACACGCATATTCCCACCTCAAAAAGCACAGAGGTTGTTCCCTGCTGAATGATAAACGGATAGGGCAGTCTCCATGGCCTGCCTACGTCATAGTTCAATGCAGCAACCACAAGTGCATACCCCAAAAACCCGGTAAGGATAGCCGGCCTGACAGCCGAATGGTATTTCTTCATACCAAAAATATAGACGGCTGCAGAGGTTACAAAACCGCCGGCAGCAAGTGCGACACCGGCAAGGAGATCAAAACCGATCCATATACCCCAGGGATTATAATCCGACAGATTTGATACGGCGGCCAATCCACCCGTGAAACGGAACCCGGTCAAGACAAGTCCCATCAGGACAATCAGTCCCGCAATAACATTAAATGGCGTTATTAACGATTTAACGGTGAAAGTACCGTTTTTAAACATAAGAGCTCCTCCTGAAGTATGTTACAATTCGTCTTTGCCCGGATCCTCATTCTCAGATACCTTTTCTTTTGCGGCCTTTGCTGCCTCATCAAGCGCTTTTTTTACTTCTCTTTTTATTGCTGCTTCCTTTTCCTTTGCTGCCTTTGCCAGGGCGTCATATGACCGTTTCTCAGCTGCTGAATTGGCTGCTTCAACTGCTAATGTTACTGCATCCAGCTTTTCTTTTTCAGCTATTTTCTCTTTCCGCTTATTCATCGCATATACCCCTGTAAGCAGTACCGGCCAGAGCGAGGCTACTATAGGGACAGCGCCCAGTGCCCCTGCTGTAAGTTCAGGTGCCGGTGTATTTCCAAGGTCTTCTCTCATACCTATTTCCTTAAAGGGAACTCCGGAAAGATAGAGCCAGCTTGTCCCGCCCATTTCATTCTCACCATAAATATGGTTCTGGTATTGATCAGGGAACCTGTTTATTCTTTCACGTGCGGTTTTAATGAGGTCATCACGCCTTCCGAATTTCAAAGCGCCGGTAGGGCATGATTCAACGCAACCGGGCAGCTTGTTTTCCCTTATACGATCATAACACATGGTGCATTTCATGACACGGGGAGTAAGCGGTTTATCATACTCATATGCAGGTATCTCAAACGGGCATGCAATCATACAGTATCTGCAACCGACACAAACAGACGGATCGTAGGTGACCGCCCCTTCCTTTGTCTTCTTAAATGCCTTTACAAAACAGGCAGAGGCGCATGCCGGCTCAAGACAATGATTACACTGCATTTTTCTGAAAACAGATGAACCATCCCCCTTTTGATTTTCATACCGGTTAACGACCGTATAGGCTTTTGTTGTAGTTCTTCTTTTTTGTTCCAATATAGAAAGATCATTAAACGGGGTTTGAGACTTGGGCAATTTATTGACAATATTACATGCCTCTTCACAGCTCCGGCACCCTATACAAATTACCGTATCATGTAAAACACCGCAGCTTTCAGGATAGCCTGTAAAATGCTTTCTTGCCCCATGAACCTTCGAGCTTACCAGGGAAGAACATCCTGCAGCACTCATCCACCCCAGAAATTTTCTACGTGATATAGACATAATAAAACACCTCTATTAGTCATACAATTTGTTCAGACCGGTTTCCTTATGACACCCCACACAATTGGTTGATTGAGGCTGCTCAATACCCATGCGGTCATGGCACCCTATACACTGCTGATGATAGGCTACTTTCAGACCAGGTTTTGATATATCTGAGACATTAGATGAAATGCTGTGACAACTGGCGCAACCGGGCGGAACCCTGCCGGCAGGGCTGTTATGATGACAGCCAAGGCAAATTGTCTCTTTTCCGTCGTGAAAGTACTTAGCCAGGTTATTGTTATTGATATTA
>CAZGDJ010000002.1:0-31459 GCA_964524635.1 uncultured Rikenella sp.
AGCTCCAGAAATGATCAAAGAAATTTGTGAAGGACTGAAATTAAGGTCAATAAAGGTGATTACAATTTCACTAATCTGAAGATCGTTCCAAATACCCAGGGTCAGGTCTGGCAGCTTGCACAATTTGATGACCAGATATTATGCGGTCATAATGATGGCACATTACTTCTCGACCAGGGTTCATTCCGTATGATCTCAAGTATAACGGGTGGGTGGTCGATAAAAAGATACAGTGATTTGCTCCTCGAGGGAACTTATACCGGTATAGTATCATTTAGAAAGGATGAAGAAGGAAAGTGGCAGTTCCGTAACAGAATCAGCGGATATACAGAACCTACAAGATTTTTGGAGGTTGATTACCTCGGATATATTTGGGCGATTCATCCGCAGAAAGGTATTTACAGGCTGGAGATGAATGAGGCAACAGACTCGGTAGACAATATAATATTCTTCAGTTCAATAGCCGACACAACCCATCGTCTGGCCATGTCAAAGGTTAACAACCAGGTGGTATTTATGACTTCAGAGCATATATATGCATTTAACTATGAAAGTAAAACTTTCTACCCTATAGAATCACTTGAGACAGGTTTGGGTGATTACATAAGAGCAACTCAAATAATACCGTACCAGAAAAACAGCTATTGGTTCATTCTGGGTAACAGAATTGGGTTATTTGAGATCAACAGAGAACTGGAAGCAAAAAAAGTACTGGAATTCTTCCACAAATTTGCTGATCTGCCCGGACGGGAACAGCAGATTATTTCACTTGATAAAAACACCCTCTTGATTCCGACCCGTCAGGCGTTCTCAACATTTAACATGACTCGTTTGGGTCATGAACGGGAGACTTCATCGGTAAATATCAGCCGACTTGTGTTCAGTGGAAAAAATAAAAATGTGACTATTATTCCTTTACTCTCACAGGACCATAAGGTGCCAAATCGGGACAATAATTTAACTGTATATCTGTCTGATCCGGCCTATTTCGACCAGAATGAAAAGGAATTCATGTACCGGATTACTGAGCTAGGTGAAGAGTGGCACAGGACAACACTTGACAATTTTTCTTTTCTGAACCTGAGATTTGGACATTATCATCTGCAGGCCAAGGCTGTTACCGGAGAGAAGATCACTGAGGTTGAATTCTCTGTAAAAAGACCCAAATACCTGAGCTTGCCGGCTATTCTTTTATACTTATTACTTCTTGCCGGATTGGTTGTGATAGGAGTTAAGTTCTTCAGACATGAACTGGAACGTCATCGTAAGCTTATTGAATATGAAGTTAGAAAAAACAAGCTTGAGAGCGAGTTGGATTACAAGAGCTATGAGTTAATGCTTACAATGAGATATTTAATCAGAAAAACAGACATTCTGAGAGAATTGCATGAAAAACTTGATTCACTGAAAACTTATTCATCAAAGTTCCCGGTAAAGTACATAAGGGAGATGGAGCAAATAATAGACCATGGGCTTGATACCCAGACGGAGGAATGGCAGAATGTGATGAAAAACCTGAAATTGTCTCACGAAGGCTTTTTCCGTAAGCTTAAGGAAAAATATCCTTCCCTGACGCCAAATGACCTGAGGCTATGCTCATATTTGAGAATGAATTTTACTACCAAAGAGATAGCTAATCTGACAAACATCTCAGGTCGGGCTGTTGAAATAGGAAGATACAGGTTGAGAAGAAAGATGAATCTGGGTCATGATATAAACCTTACGGAATTTCTGATAAAAGAATCTGAGACCTCATAAGGGGCAGATAATAAAGTGGAAGATTTAATACCTTTCAGACCTGAACCCTCTGTCAAAAACAGGATTGTGGGTAAACTCCCCGGTGATCATGTTAAAATACCCGGCTATATGCTTCGGATTAAGACGGTAGGTAATTTCATCGTTATCATTGACAAATGGTTTCCCTAAAGCCATAATCTCTTCAAGACATATATCCCTGTCCATCGCCTGATGAGTATAATATTCATATGTGGCCCTGGGTATGGCTATTACGATAGTAAATGTGCCATATTCCTTACGCTGAAACAGAAAATATACTATCTCAACCGGTTCATTAGGGCTTACCCTGTCTGTGGAGTGTGATAGCTGAGACTCATAAACAAAACCCTCTCTTATTATTGTCTCGGCTATGTTTTTATCTCTTGTAGTATGCAGCAGAACAATACAATCAGAGTATTCATTCAGGTATAAGGCAAGCTTTTCACCCTGACTTTTCATTGGCAGTAGAGGTTTGGGCAAATCAAAAGTAGCTTTAAGTTTTATCAATAACAACACTTGCAGGCCCGTGCTATAATATTAATTTTGCACTCATCAGACCTGTCGGATATGAAAAATGCCATTCTTTCGGTCGTTGCACTAAGTTTGCTTTTAGTTTCCTGTGGAATGCCTCATAGTAAAAAGGATTCCAGGGTTATTACTGTAAGCATTCCACCTTACGAGTACTTTGTAAAGGCTATAACAGACAGCGATTTTGTAATCAGTGTCATGCTTCCTCCGGGAGCTGATCATCATTCATGGGAACCACTTCCTGGACAAATTGCTTCACTGGCAGAATCAGAAGCTTTTATCATAAATGGTCATCTGGGATTCGAATTTGCATGGATGAGCCGGTTCAGGGAAGTAAACCCTGGTATGAAGATTCTGGATATTTCCGAATATGTTAATCTCATTGAACCTGTCGGGGAAGAGGTACATAGAAATCATAGCCATGAAAATGAGGGCGCAGATCCGCATTACTGGATGTCTCCTAAGGAAGCTTTGAATATTGCAGCTTCTGTCAGGGACCTGGCAGTGACCCTTAAGCCATCAGAAGTGTCACGGTATAATGAAAACTATAATAAGCTTCTTAAGAAGATAGCTGAAGTTGACTCTGCGGTTACAGCTTTATTTAATATTGCCGGTTCAAAGACATTCATGATCTATCATCCGGCTCTGGTCTATATGATGCGTGACTATGGTATTGAGCAGATACCTTTCGAGGATGAAGGCAAAGATCCTTCTCCTGCCAGAATGAAGGAGCTGGTTGACATTGCCAGGTCAAAAAACATTAAAGTTATCTTTGTCCAGGCTGAGTACGATGCAAAAAGCGCCATGGTGCTGGCCAGGGAGACTGGAGCAGAGCTTATAACCATTAATCCCATGAACTCTGACTGGGAGTCAGCTGTTATGGAAGTAGCAGAAGCATTAAGCAATTATCAGGTGAAAGAATAGAAACAAAAGACAAAAGGCACAAGTTGACGAATGAAATGAGGAAATCCCGCAAAGCGGGAACAAAAGTTAAACGTGTACATTGAGCCTCACTTTTATCTTTTTACTTTTGTCTTTTATCCTGACTTATGACCGGCAAACCAAAAGACCAGTAAACCTAAAAAATGGCAGTACTTTTTAAAATTGACTCACTGAATGCAGGTTATGGGAACAAGATTGTTCTTAGTGACATAAACCTTACTGTCGAATCTGATGATTTTATTGGTATTATTGGTCCTAATGGCGGTGGAAAGACCACCCTTTTAAAGGTTATAATTGGTCTCTTGAAGCCACTCTCAGGTAAGATTAACTTTTCTCCGGGGGATCTTAAGAAAAACCAGATCGGCTACCTGCCACAGGTTGCGCAAGGTGACACTCTTTTTCCGGTTACAGTTGAAGATGTTGTTCTGTCAGGTCTTATGTTGAATAAGAGATCTTCTGGTCACATGAATGGTGAAGACAGGAAAAGGGCAGCAGGTGTTATGGAAGAGTTAGGGCTGGAGAAGCTTGCACAAAGGGCTCTGAATGAACTATCGGGAGGGCAGTTGCAGCGTGTTTATCTGGCGAGAGCGGTGGTCGGGTCCCCGCGTCTGTTGCTTCTTGATGAACCGGCTACTTTCGTCGATTCATCATTTGAGACTGACTTTTATGAGAAATTGAGATTGCTTAACAATCGTATGGCAATAATGATGGTATCTCATGATATAGGAACAATATCAGCATGGGTTAAATCATTTGCGTGCATCAACGGTGGATTAAACTATCACCCTCACAGCAAGATAACCCAGGAGGATCTCAATATGTATGGTTGCCCAATTCAGCTTGTCACTCATGGTGATGTCCCGCATATTGTGCTTAATAAACATTAAAAATGGAAAACATCCTTGCATACTCATTTATTATCAAGTCTTTGCTTGGAGCCGTCTTTGCAAGCATTACTGCAGGCATTGCAGGCACATATATAGTCTCGCGCCGACTTGTCTTCCTCAGCGGAGGCATTACCCATGCATCATTCGGAGGCATAGGCCTGGGATATTTCCTCGGAATAAATCCGGTAATCGGGGCTGCATTTTTCGGTCTTGGCTCAGCAATTGGAATAGAATACCTCTCTGGCAGGGGTAAGATGCGTGAAGACAGTGCAATAGGTATTCTTTGGGCCTTCGGAATGGCACTTGGGATCATTTTTATCTACCTGACACCGGGTTATGCCCCCAATCTGATGAGCTACCTTTTTGGCAGCATCCTTACAGTCACTACCGGAGACCTTATCGCCCTGGGTATTATGTCACTATTGATGATCCTATATACAGTCTCTTTTTACAGGACGTTGCTTTACATTTCATTTGATGAGAATTATGCCAGGACTTTCACCAGTCATGTAGACCTGTTTAAATATATTTCCATTGGCCTGACCGGATTGGCTATAGTGCTTAACATAAGGATGGCAGGTGTCATACTAATAATTTCGCTTCTTACAATTCCTGCAAATATTATAATGCTATTTACAAGAAAATACCTGAGAATAATACTGTGTTCCTTTGTTATCAGTTTTACAGGTATAAGCACCGGTTTTGTGATATCATGGTATACCAGTCTGCCTACAGGTGCAACAATTGTGTTTGTGCTGGTCATTTTCTGGCTTATTGCTAAAAGCATTAAATGGATGTCACTAAGAAGAAATATAATTGCTATAAAAGAAGTAAAATGAATAGATTTGACCTTTTGGTAATTGGCAGTGGCCCGGGAGGATATGTTGCAGCAATAAGAGCCTCACAACTTGGAATGAAAGTTGGCGTTGTTGAGAAAGCTGAACCGGGAGGTATTTGTCTTAACTGGGGTTGCATCCCAACAAAAGCACTGTTGAAAAGCGCTCAGGTCCTTGATTATTGCAGACATGCAGCTGATTACGGGATAGTTGCCGGCGGAGAAACACATGCTGATTTTGCAGCTGTAATTGCCCGCAGCAGAAGTGTGGCAGATGCAATGAGTAAAGGCATTCAATATCTGTTTAAAAAACACAATATTGAATTAATAAAGGGTTTTGGCAGGCTTAAAGACAGGGGAACTGTTGAAGTTGAGTCTTCAGATCAGGGCGTCCAGCTATTTTATGCAAACCACATAATAATTGCTACAGGTGCCAGGTCAAAAGAGTTGCCCAGGCTGGAACAGGATGGAAGGAAAGTGATCGGATACCGTGAAGCCATGAGCCTGCCTGTTTTACCTGCATCAATGGTAGTTATAGGTTCAGGTGCTATCGGCAGTGAATTCGCTAATTTTTACAGGTCAATGGGCACCGAAGTTACACTGGTGGAGTATATGCAAAGAGTTCTGCCGCTTGAAGATGAAGAGGTGTCACGCACTGTGGAGCGTGCTTTCAGAAAGATAAAAATAAAGCTGATGACAGGCTCTTCTGTCAAGAAAGTGGATGTGACTGAGGGCAACTGCAATGTCACTGTCACAACACCCAAAGGAGAGGAACATGTAACAGCTGAAATAGTCCTTTCAGCTGTCGGAGTAACACCAAATATTGAGGGTATAGGACTTGAACAATGCGGTGTCAGGACTGAACGTGGTAAAATCGTTGTAGATGAATTCTACCGGACCTCTGTTGAAGGTATTTATGCTATCGGGGATGTTGTGCCAGGACCTGCCCTCGCACATGTTGCCTCTGCAGAAGCTATTGTATGTGTTGAAAAGATAGCAGGCAAAGACCCTGATCCGGTTGACTATGGCAACATCCCGGCTTGTACATATACAACACCTGAGGTTGCATCATGTGGTATGACTGAAGAGTCTGCGAGAAAAGCCGGCATGGAGGTAATAACGGGCAAATTTATGTTTATGGCATCAGGCAAAGCAACTGCATCTGGTGCACGTGACGGATTTGTCAAGCTGGTTTTTGATTCTGTCAGTCATAAACTGCTGGGAGGACAAATGGTGGGAATGAATGTGACTGAGATGATAGCATCTGTTGTGATGGCTCGCCGGATGGGAGCAACAGCCCATGACATGATTCGAAGTATCCATCCTCATCCTACTATGTCAGAGGCAGTTATGGAAGCAGCTGCCGCATCTCTCGGAGAAGCAATTCATGGATGATTTTCCAGACCGGAAAAACATTCTCATTAACGCAACCTTTATTTAGCTTTTATCATCATTTTATTGTTGACAAACTGCATTATTATTTCTTACCTTTATAACTCAGTTGAAAAACAGTTTGATAGGTATTGAGCAAATAATTGATGGTTGTTTGTCAGGCAACAGGCGTGACCAGGAGTTGCTATACCGCAGGTATTCACCACGGCTTTATGCCGTTTGTCTTCAATACTCAGGTAATACTGAAGAAGCGCGTGACGTACTGCAGGAAGGCTTTATAAAGATTTTTGAAAACCTGTCACGCTTTAGCCACGAAGGTTCTTTTGAAGGATGGATGAGAAGGATCATAGTGAACACCGCACTGGAGAGATATCGCAACAAATACTATCTGAACAGGGTTGATGATATTGATGGTGTTGACGAGCCTGAGGCACAACCCGGAACAGAAGACTTTTCAGGTCTTGAGGCTTATGACCTGTTGAATATGGTGATGGAGCTGCCTCCAAAATACAGGATGGTTTTCAACCTGTATGCCATTGAAGGCTATTCTCACAGGGAAATAGGAAGTATGCTGAACATTTCTGAAGGCACTTCCAAATCCAACCTCTCAAGAGCCAGAGATATTTTACAGAAGAAGGTGATGATACTTACAGACATCAAAAAAATAGTGATAAATGTTTGATAGAGAGTCAAATATTGATATTATTTTTCGTAACGGACTAAAGGATTTTGAAGTTCTGCCGCCTGGTGATGTCTGGGAGCAAATACCACCTGTTCGTTCTGTAAGAAACCGTTATAAATCTCTCTTGGGAATTGCTGCCGGGCTGGCAGCTCTAGTTACCCTTTCTTTGATTGCTTCCGGCATCCTTAAAATCAGGAGTGACTCCGGGGTCAATACCCAGATGGCGGCAATCATTGATGCAAGTGAGCCTATTGTAAAACCTCAAATAATGGCATCAGCCTCAGTTCCTGAGGTTACACCGGCAGCCTACTTTTCAGAAAAAGAACAGGTTATTACTAACCGGACCTTTGAAGAGCCTGTAAAAAACTTTACAGGGCCTGTATATCCTTCACTGGTATTAAATGAAAGTATAACTCTTGCAGAAAATGTTATACCGGAAATCGTTTCAGACAATACAGACTTTGATTGGCTTACTTTTCCGGATCTGACTATTGACGTCTTTACACCTGATAATAACCTGGCTTTATTGGAGAAGCCCGCTAAAGAGGGACATAGGTTCTCTCTTGGCGCTTCAGTTTCGCCGGCTTTTAGTTTTACGGAACCGGGTGAAGACTTCAGGCTAAATGAGTTGATGGATAATGAACGGAGTCTGGCAAATTATTCAACAGGCCTGACTTTTGCCTATAAATTGTCCCCGCGCTTTTCGCTTCAGTCTGGTGTCGGGTTATCATCAATAGGGCAATTGGTATCCGGAGTTGAAATTTTTGCAGGCCTGTCAGATTATTATTCTGTCAAAGGCGAGTACCTGTACTCAGTGCAGACTGCCTCAGGTGTTATTCTTTCAACAAATAATGATCTTTTTATCTCTGATAACAATAAGAGAGTCGGATCATATTCCGGCGGGAATATCGCAGGTATTCAGAAAAGACTTGACTATGTTGCGAATGATATCCGGCAGGTATTCCGCTATCTCGAAGTGCCTTTGGTAATAAGATACAAATTGTTTGACCGTAAGGTGGATGTTAATCTTTCGGGTGGAATGGCTTACGGCATTCTTGTTGAAAATAAAGCATTTGTGAATGATGGAACAAACAATATTAATATTGGAAGTACCCAGGGCGTCAATATGTTCAATGTAAGCAGCCAGGTCGGACTGGGAATGGAATATAATATTTCAAAGCAGATGTCTTTCAATGTTGAACCTGTTTTCAGGTACTACCTGACACCTTTCAGTAATCTTTCAAGTACCATAACAAGACCATATTCATTTGGGCTTTTCTCTGGCTTCTTCTTCAGATTCTGATCCTCTTCTTCCTCATCTCCTCCTGCGTTTTGTTCACCAGAAGCAATTAATTGATTAATTTTGCATTTATAATATTGGGCGGATCATGAAAGTTAAAGTTGGGAATGGAGCACTTATACTCCTTATAGCATTAAGTGCCGGGTTCATTGTAATGATAATCTCGGGTGCCCGGGGATCAGGTTCTGGTAATTATAAAGAAAAAGAAGGAAGGCCTGTCTCTTCCTCATGGGAGATACCCGATACTGTCTCGTTTGCCGGTGAGGCTATGCCGCTTAGTAACTTTGATACACGCGAGAGTCTTGACAGGGAACTTAATGCCACTGCTTACAGACATGGTTCTACAATTCTGACAATAAAGAGAGCAGGCCGTTATTTCCCGGAGATAGAAAAGATACTCAGGGAGTATGGAATACCGGATGATTTTAAATACCTGGCATGTGCTGAAAGCGATCTTGCAAATGCTGTATCACCTGTAGGGGCTACGGGATTCTGGCAGATAATGGAATCAACAGGGAAAGAATATGGAATGATCATTAACAAGGAGATCGATCAGCGTTACAATCTCGAGCAATCAACAATCTTCGCATGCAAGTTTTTCAGAAAGACATATGAGAGATATGGAAGCTGGACTATGGCTGCTGCATCATATAATAATGGCATTAGCGGGCTTGATGAGCAGGTGGAAATACAAAAGGAAACAAACTATTATGACCTGCTTCTTAATGAAGAGACAGCAAGGTATATTTTCCGTATAACAGCATTGAAGCTGATAATGTCAGAACCTGAAAAATATGATTTCGAGATAAATGAAAGGGATATTTATAAACCCATCAAATATTATGAAGTAAAGATTGACACAGCTGTTGCCAGCTTTGAACAGTTCTCCAGACATTTCGGAACTAACTATAAGATGCTGAAGTTTCTAAACCCATGGTTGCGAAAGCCGTTTCTTACAAATAGCACTGGACAGGAATATATCATAAGGGTGCCAGCAAAGGGAGCCAGGGTCTCTTCTGATATTTAAGGGTATGTCTGATCAGAAAGATGAGATAAGTGTTTATGGTGCCAGGGTACATAACCTGCGCAATATTTCCCTGACGATACCTCGCAATAAACTTGTTGTCATTACCGGACTCAGCGGGAGCGGTAAGTCATCCCTTGCCTTTGATACTATTTATGCTGAAGGCCAGAGAAGGTACATGGAGACTCTCTCTGCATATGCGCGTCAGTTTCTGGGTGGGATGGAACGCCCTGATGTTGACCGCATTACAGGACTTAGTCCTGTAATTTCCATTGAGCAAAAGACCACAAACAAGAACCCGCGTTCCACTGTGGGTACAATAACTGAGATTTATGATTTTCTGAGGCTTTTATTTGCACGGGCTGCAGATGCTTATTCCTATGCATCGGGTGAGAAGATGGTTAAGTACACAGATACACAGATACTTGACCTGGTGGCTTCGAAATATAAAGGAAGGAAAATATACATCCTTGCACCATTAATCAAGGGTCGCAAAGGACACTACAAAGAGCTCTTTGAACAGTTAAGACGAAAAGGATTTCTTCATTGCCGCATTGACAATGAGGTAAAAGAGATCACTTCCGGAATGAAGCTTGATAGGTATAAATCGCATTTCATTGAACTGGTTATTGACAAGTTCCATGCCGGTAATGTATCTGAAAAAAGATTGCATGATGCTGTCCTTCTTGCGCTTGACCAGGGAGATGGCATAATGATGGTGGTTGATGCAGATGACAACACCCAGCGTTATTTCAGCCGGCACCTGATGTGCCCTGTGACAGGATTATCATATAACGAACCCGCTCCTCATACCTTTTCATTTAACTCACCGCAAGGCGCATGTCCCCATTGTAACGGTCTGGGAGAAGTGTCGGAAGTGGATGTGAGACGTATGATGCCTGATCCTGGATTAAGTATTCGTAAAGGAGGGATAGAACCTATTGGCAAGTACCGCAATATCTGGATATTCTGGATGATAGAAGCTATTGCAGATAAATACGGATTTACAATTGATATCCCGGTTAAAGAAATACCTGAAGAAGCATTAAATAAGATATTTTTCGGTTCTGATGAAGTGCTTAAGCTTTCCAACACCCCTCTGGGAATGACTTCCAACTACTTCATGACTTTTGAAGGTGTTGTCAATTATGTTGGCAACATGGAAGCTATAAATGGCGGGAAATCAAACGGTACCAGTAAGCGCAGGGAGCAGTACATTCAATACAAAGTATGCCCGGAGTGTAATGGTACAAGACTGAAGAAAGAAGCTCTCTGGTTTCGTTTCGCAGAAAAAAACATAGGAGAGCTGGCTACAATGGACCTGACAGAATTAAATCTCTTTCTTGAAACTTCACTGGAGAAAATGTCATCAAAGCAGAGGAAGATAGCTTCAGAGATTGTCAAAGAGTTAAGATCACGTCTTCATTTTCTCCTTGATGTAGGGCTGGATTACCTTTCACTTAATCGTGGAGCCAGAACACTTTCCGGGGGTGAAAGTCAGCGTATCAGGCTTGCCACACAGATAGGTTCAAAGCTTGTCAATGTGCTTTACATCCTTGATGAGCCATCGATAGGGCTGCATCAACGAGATAACCGCAGGCTCATCAGCGCCCTGCAAAACCTTCGTGACGCAGGAAACTCGGTCATTGTTGTTGAGCATGATAAGGAGATGATACTTAATGCTGATCATATTATTGACATGGGCCCCGGTGCCGGAATACATGGTGGTGCTGTTGTAGCTGAGGGCACACCTGAAAAAATACTCGGAAGTAAATCCACGACCGCCCGCTATCTGAGTGGTGAAATGAAAATTAAAACTCCTGAAACAAGGAGACCTGGTAATGGTGAATTTTTGTCGATAAAGGGAGCCAGGGGCAATAATCTGCAGGGGATTGATGTCACATTTCCGCTGGGGACTTTTATTTGTATTACAGGTGTATCAGGTAGCGGTAAATCTACCCTTGTAAATCATACATTGCACCCGGCACTGGCACGTAAGCTGTATAACTCAGGTAAGATACCACTTCCTCATGAGGAAATATCAGGTACAGAGCATATTGACAAAGTGATTGAAGTTGATCAGGCTCCTATTGGTCGCACACCACGGTCAAATCCTGCAACCTATACCGGTGTCTTTACAGACATACGTAACCTCTTTGCCATAACGCCTGATGCAAAGATCAGGGGCTTTGGCTCAGGTCGTTTTTCATTTAATACGCATGGCGGCAGATGTGAAGGGTGCGAAGGCGCAGGCGTGAAGACCATTGAAATGAACTTTCTTCCTGATGTTTATGTCATGTGTCCTGACTGTGGAGGCAAACGGTATAACCGCGAAACCCTGGAGGTAAAATACAAGGGTCGCTCGATAAATGATGTACTTGAACTAACAATAAACGATGCAGTCGAATTCTTCAAAAGCATCCCTTCCATACATCATAAAATAAAGACCTTACAGGATGTGGGACTAGGGTATATACGTCTTGGACAACCTTCCACAACACTGTCCGGTGGAGAATCACAGCGTGTCAAGCTGGCAACTGAGCTTGCACGCCGTGACACCGGACGAACATTGTATATCCTCGATGAACCTACCACTGGCCTTCATTTTGATGATGTAAGAGTGCTCCTTGAAGTGCTTGAAAAGCTTGTTGACAGGGGCAATACTGTCATTGTAATTGAGCATAATATGGATGTGATTAAGGTTGCGGATTATATCATTGACCTAGGCAAAGAAGGTGGAAGGGGAGGAGGAAAAGTAATCTTCAGCGGAACTCCGGAAGAGCTGATAAAAGTAAAAAATAATTATACCGGTGAGTTCCTTAAAGCAGAAATTAAAAGATAGAAAACACTATATTTGAGCTGATTAAAGAGAGGACTTATGGACGAGACAACAGACCTGATCAAGGATGCATTTGAACCAAAAACATGGCACGAAATTCATACAATGGACTCCTGGAGAGTCTTTAAAATCATCTCAGAACTGGTGGAGGGATTTGAAAAGCTTGCAAGGATAGGACCCAGCGTAGCAATTTTTGGCTCTGCCAGAACACACTTTAACAATAAGTACTATAAACTTGCTGATGAGATTGCATTCAGACTGGTTCAGAAGGGTTATGGTGTCATCACCGGAGGAGGACCAGGCATCATGGAAGCTGCAAACAAGGGTGCAAAAAGAGGTAACGGAAAGTCAGCCGGAATAAATATTGATCTGCCTTTTGAACAGAAACCAAATCCCTATATTGACCGTGATAAGATAATCACGTTCGATTATTTCTTTGTCCGCAAAGTCATGTTCATGAAATATGCCCAGGGTTTCATTGTATTGCCGGGTGGATTCGGAACATTTGACGAGCTCTTTGAGGCTATAACACTTATTCAGACCAAGAAAATTGGTCGCTTCCCGATTGTTCTCGTGGGAGAGGAGTATTGGTCAGGGCTGTTGGACTGGATCACAAATGTGATGATGGGTGAAGAGCATAACATATCACCCGATGATTTACATCTTTTCAGGATAGTTGACACTGCCGAAGAAGCTGTAAATTACATTGACCAGTTCTACTCAAGGTACCTGCTGAGCCCCAACTTCTGATAGACACGACTACTTGTTCCTGGCTTTTGTGTGGAAGTCCATTTCACGGCTGTGATCTTTCTTTTTCAGATCCTCGCGCTTGTCATATTGCTTCTTGCCCTTTGCCAGAGCTATCTCAACCTTGGCCAGACCGCGATCATTAATGAACATTTTAAGAACAATTATGGTCAGTCCTGTCTCCTTGACTTTTCTCTCCCATTTTGACAACTCCCTCTTTGTTAAAAGAAGCTTGCGCTCACCAAGAGGGTCATGGTTATTGATATTGCCCCAATAATATTCCGAGATATGCATCCCGGTGACAAAAAGCTCGCCATTGCGGAAGGCACAAAATGAATCTGTCAGGTTTGCCTTCCCGGCCCGTATCGATTTTATTTCAGTTCCGGTAAGCTTTATTCCTGCAATGAGTTTCTCTATAAACTCATAGTCATGAGCTGCCCTCCTGTTTTTTATGATAATATTGCTGGTGTCCTTCCTCATTAATCAATTCAGGCAAAAAGGGCAAAGTAGATTGTCTCGGTAAGTTTTGAGAAAGCTATCTGAAGGATGACGAATATGATAACCATTGATAATACCGATGCAATTACCATCGGCATCTTCTTATGATCCGGCGGATTAAGCATTTTTACCATTCCGATCCAGAGAATATATAAACTCGCAAGACTCAGTATGTTAATGAAAAGAAGCGATTCAAACAGCCTGCTGACTGCAAGACAAAGGAACAGAGGAGTCAGGGAGTACGCAACAAGCTTGAAAGCAACAACAAAATCATGACCCAGGTCGAGAGCCTTAGTGATCTCACGGATAACCAATGCTGAGCCATAAACACCCAGGTACAGTACAATGAATGTATCTGCTGCCACAAGCAGTGAATAGACTGGCTTGAGTGTGTTGTTGATAAAAAGCAATGATCCAAAAAATGAACATAGAGATACAAAGATAATCAGTGGCATGAAGAAGCTGCCCCGAACAAATTTGATGGGCCTGTTCTCACGATAGACAACATCCCATGCACTTCCGGGATTTATGATAAAATACTTGACCCTGTGAAAAAGAAACCTGAAATCCATGGCTTCTATTGTTTTAGACCGGCAAAATTAAGTAAAATAGCTTTACTGTGATCTCTTTTCAAGTATCTTTAATTTGCCATGAAGAATCATGAATATGATATAATCGTAATCACCGGCCCGACTGCCACAGGCAAAACACGTTTGGCAGCACTTGTAGCCTCTAAGCTTGGAAGTGAGGTTATAAGTGCCGATTCACGACAGGTTTATCGCAATATGGATATCGGAACAGGGAAAGACCTCTCTGACTACTGTGTAAACGGAACGGAGGTGCCTTATCACCTGGTTGACATTGTTGATGCCGGCTACTGGTACAATGTGTTTGAATATCAGCGTGATTTTATTAAGGTTTATTATGAAATGCATGGTCGCAGACTGACTCCTGTTGTCTGCGGTGGCTCCGGCATGTACATTGACAGTGTTGTCAGCGGCTATCGTCTTACACAGGTCCCCGTCAATGAAAAGTTGCGGAAAAAGCTGTCGGGTCGCTCGCTGGAGGAGCTGACTGCCATACTTTCAGAATATAAGAGGCTGCATAATAAAACGGATGTTGATACTGCCAAGCGCGCTGTAAGAGCAATTGAGATCGCGGAGTATTATAAGGATCATTCTGCTGATCTTGAACCTTTTCCAGAGATATACCCCCTTGTGATAGGTATAATGTATGACCGTGATACGCGGCGTGAACGCATAAGTAAAAGACTAAAAGACAGGCTTGACAATGGCATGATAGATGAGGTGCGCAGGTTGATAGACACAGGCGTGCACCCTGATGACCTTATATACTATGGTCTTGAATATAAGTACGTTACGCTTTACCTTCTTAATAAAATGAGCTTTGATGAGATGTATCACAAGCTGGAGATAGAGATTCACAGGTTTGCCAAGCGTCAGATGACATGGTTCAGGGGTATGGAGAGGCGTGGTATTGTTATCAACTGGATTGACGGAGCTGTGAGTGAAGAGGAGAAGGTTATGAAAGTGCTTCAACTGGCTAATTACAAATATTAATATTAAGACAAAAGACAAAAGTAAAAAGATAAAAGTGACGCCATCTGTACGCTTTTGCCTTTTGCCTTTTGTCTTTACACTTTTATGCCCATTTTCTTCATCAGTATTGAGGCATTCAGGCTGGTACATTTGCCAGGAGTAAGCTTATAGTCAAAGAATAATTCTTCACCGTTGACCTTGACATCAAAATGATAGTTGTCAATTCTGCCCGGTAATTCATCTGACAGTTCTGTCAGTTTCATATCATGAGTAGCCACCATTGCCATCGTGCCGTAGCCGGCGAGTTGTTTAATCAGGGCAACTGATCCCGTGAAACGGTCGTTTGAGTTGGTGCCCCGCAGTATTTCATCAAGCAGAAGTAATACCCGCGAATTTTTTTCTGCTTCGTTTATGATTGAATGAAGTCTTTTCAGCTCGGCATAGAATGAGGAAATATTATCTTCAAGCGAGTCTGAAATACGCATACTTGAATGGACATTCACCAGGGAAACAGAAAATGATGTGGCGCATACCGGGGCACCGGAAAGTGCAAGGACGGTATTTATGCCGCAGGTCCTGAGAAAGGTGCTTTTGCCTGACATGTTCGACCCGGTGACAAGAATAGCTTTGCCTTCGCCCATTATTTCGAGATCATTGTTTATACGCCGTTTTGAGGGAATTAGCGGATGGCCAGTGTTGACAGCCTTTAAAACAAAGAACTCCGGCACAATTTGAGGGATGGCCCAGTCAGGATTGTTATATGCCATGTTGGCATAAGATGATAATACCTCGAACTCAGCCATCGAGGCAAACCATAATGGGATTTTCAAAGAGTGATCGCTCTTCCATTTCTCCAATGCAAGACAATATCTGATATCATTGAAAAACAGAAGATTGAGAGGAAGTGATACCAGCACATTAAGCCTTCTGTCAAGCTTATTGACGAGAGATGAAAGTTTTTTTATCTGTTCCGAAGCTGTAATATCATTCGTAAAGACAGCCCTCATTTTGCTGAGCTTCCCGGAAGCAAATTTTTCTTTTTCAATCAGTCCTATAATTGATGAGTACGTTCGTAACAGGTCAGATGATCTGCTGACCTGCAAATGCAGGTTTGAAATTTTCTTTGACAGGGCGAAATTCAGAAGGAAGCTCATCAATAAAGGCGGAGCCAGAATACCTGCGGGGAAACTGGTTATGACCAGGATGACAGCTGTGACTGTCAGTGCCGAAAAGATTCCCATCAGAAACATAAGCCTCCGGCGGTTCACGAAAATATTTTTGCTGTCAAGCCATCTCAGCAGATTTTCAGGGTCGTTGCCTGTTTTGGTGATGTCATGCCCCACTGTCATCAGATCCTGCCTCCAGTCTATCAATGGCTTCAATTCAGCGACAGCTTCCTGGCGCAATTTGATTTCACAAAGCGATGCGGGACTTTTCAGATATTCTGCAAGCAGATCTGATGCCGGTTTGCTTGTTGTACGGCAGATATACTGAAAAAGCGATGCCTTGCCGAAGATATCAAGATCATATGTGTAAGGATGATCCCTGCTGATGTACTGAGCGCCTTCATTATAATCTGAGAAGCTCCCGTTGCAGCATTCAAGCTCAGAGTTGTTGATTGTCAGGAGGTCGTTGTGATAGACTCTCTTCTTTTCGGTTATATTATAATAAACTATCAGCCAGACGAAGGCAATAAGAGATGCAACCAGAACCACAAAGGCAATAGTAACTGAAAAAGAGGAAAGAGCAACGAACAGCACGAGTCCGCTTATGAAAACAATCAATCGTGCCATGGAGATGCGGTTTCCGGTTTTTTGCAACCTGTCGGCCTGAAGACCGAAATAGTTTATCCTTTTTTCGTATATTTCGTTTGGCAGCATCCTGAATGATTTAAATATAAAGCTAATAATTACGACCAATTATTGAAGAATATATTTAACCCGTAAACCTGCAGCTTAACTTAGACAAATCTAAAATGTTTGTATTCAGGACAATACAAGAGCATGACAATATTATCCTTGCCGCGATAATCAGGAATGTCTTTAATGAGTATGATATACCCAGAACCGGAACTGTTTATTCTGACCCCCGTACTGACGATCTGTTTAAGCTGTTTGAGACTCCCGGATCACATTATTGGGTTGTCGAAGAAGATGGGAGAATCCTTGGTGGTTGTGGTATATTTCCGACAGAAGGTCTGCCTGATGGTTGTGCAGAACTGGTAAAGTTTTATTTGTCGCCTGACGCAAGAGGTAAAGGCATCGGGAAAGAGCTTATGGAAAAAAGCCTTGACTCTGCCAGAAAACTGGGATACAAAATGATTTACCTCGAGAGCTTCCCTCAGCTTGAAAAGGCTGTTGTAATCTATAAAAATGCCGGTTTCAGGATGTTGGATAAACCCCTTGGCAACTCGCGACACTCTGCATGTACTATGTGGATGATTAAGGATTTATAGAATTATTATTTTCCTGCAGGTTCTTTACCTTCAGTTACCTATTGTCTATTGTCTGCTGCCTAGTATCTTTGCGACATCCAACTTTTCTGATCTATATGGACCTTATTCTGTTTGATTTTCTCGGTTACCGGATGAGCCTGCTTGAACTTCTGTCCGTCTTAACAGGTTTGGCAGCAGTATGGCTTGCTGCAAGAAGTAATATACTTACATGGTTTTTTGCCCTGGTTAATGCAATTCTCTTTTTTATTCTCTTTTACCAGGTGAACCTCTACTCAGGTATGGCCCTGCAGGTCTTCTTCTTCTGCAATGCCCTGTACGGATGGTATAACTGGCGACGTGACAGCAGGGGAGTGAAGAAGCCTGTCACCTTATTGAAGCATAATCAGCGGGTGATCTGGATGGCTGTTATCTTAGCCGGGGCATTAAGTCTGGGAACTGTCATGAGCCGGGTACACCTGTGGCTGCCTGACATTTTTCCTGAGAAAGCCACCTTTGTTTATACAGATGCTATGATAGCTGTAATGAGCATTGCAGCATCCGTTCTTCTGGCAAAACTCAGGCTTGAAAACTGGATATTGTGGATATTGATTGACGTGATGAGCATCGCAATGTATGCCATGAAAGGAGTTATGCTCGTATCTCTTCAGTATCTTATTTTCCTTGGAATGGCAACATATGGTTTTTTGCAATGGAGAAAGAAAGTTGAAAGTTTAAAAGGTCCAACAGGTTTATAAATATTGAAAATCACCTAAACGCCCAAACGCCCATACAACTCAACCCCTTATTCATAGTATATAAAATGAAAAACTCAATTCCAATTTTACTAATGGCAATGATATTAACCATCTCTTCATGTGGCGAAAAAGAGAACCTGTTTGTTGCTTCGGGTTATACTACTGAAAATAAACCTGATATCGCACTTTGCAACCTCGGGCCAGATGGAAATACTGAGATTTTAACGCAATTCACATGTGGTGAAAACCCCTCATTCTTCACTGCAGGAAAAGATGGATTGTACTATTTCGTTAATGAAGTTGATTCATTTAACCTTAAACGTGGCGGGGGCATTACAACTCTCCGTATTGACAGGCTGAAAAGGACAGTCGAAAAGGTAAGCTCAATAAACCAGGGTGGCGGAGGACCATGCCATATTATTTTATCTGATGACGGAGGCTATCTGATCACTGCAAACTATGGCAGCGGGTCAGTATCGGTTATCAGACTTGATAAAGATGGTATTCCGGAAGAAGTAACTGATGTCATAGGTTACGGTGATAAATCACATCCTCATATGATACTGTATAACAGCAGAACAAGACTTTATTACGTCACTGACCTTGGGCTGGACAGGGTTTACATATTTAACCTTGATACCAAAATAGGCAGGCTTATGAATGCCAAAACTCAAAATTTTAAAACCGTTGAAGGTGCAGGACCAAGACACATGGTGATTGATACCCCCGGTACAAACCTTTATGTAATTAATGAATTGAACTCAACCATTTCAGTTTATGACATTATCCCAGGCTTGCCGGTAGTTAAGCAGACTCTTTCAACCCTGCCTGAAAGTTTTTCCGGAGAGAATTTCTGTGCTGACATACATCTGTCACATGATGGTAAAATTCTTTATGCTTCAAACAGGGGACACAACAGTATTGCCATTTTTAAAGTTGCCCGTGATGGTAAACTGACCATGACAGGAAATGTTCCCTGCAGGGGCGACTGGCCAAGAAATTTTGCGCTGAGCAATGATGACAGAAACCTTGTGGTGGGTAACCGGCGATCAAACACAATAGCCGTTCTTAAAAACGGTAAAAAAGAGTTATCAGGAGAACCAGTCTCTTCAATTCCCTTCGAGGCGCCGGCCTGTGTTAAGTTTATTGAGTAATTCTGGTTGTTAAGGTTAAGGTTAAGTGATGCTCAACCTCAACCTCAATCTCAACCTCAGGTATAGCTTACTTAAGGTAAGTGTCTAACCAGTTAAAAAACTCCTTCTGCCAGATGACTGCGTTCTGCGGTTTGGTGACCCAATGGGTCTCATTCTCAAAGAAAAGCAGCCTGCTGGGCACACCGTGAAGCTGTGCGGCCTGGAAGGCTTCCATGCTTTGTGTATAAGGTATCCGGAAGTCGTTTGCTCCTGTTATGATAAGTATTGGAGTATCCCATTTGTCAACAAGAGTATGCGGCGAAAATTTAGTATATGCCGTGGGCTGCGGTTTGTCCCAGGGGGTACCTCCATAGTCTTTATTCGGGTACCAGAGCTCCTCAGTTGAGAAATACTCTGCCGGCACATCAAATACTCCGCAATGTGCGATAAATGCTTTGAACCTCTTTTCATGTATTCCGGCAAGGTAAAAGACAGAATATCCTCCATAGCTGGCACCAACTGCACCAAGGCGGTCTTTATCAACATAAGGTTCTTTGGCCATATCGTCAATAGCATCAAGATAGTCCTGCATGTTTTTACCACCATAATCACCTGATATCTGTTCACGCCAGTAACTGCCAAATCCGGAGTTGCCACGACGGTTTACTGCCACTACAATGTATCCGTTGGCCGCCATTATCTGGTAGTTCCAGCGATAGCTCCAGCTCTGGCCAAGAGATCCCTGCGGACCGCCTTTGCAATACAAAAGGGCAGGATATTTTTTCGTAGGATCAAAGTCAGGAGGATATATTATCCAGCTTTGAAGATCCTTTCCATCTTTTGTTTTGACATAACGCTCTTCTGTCTTGCCCATTTTTATGCTCTGGTATATGTGGCCGTTGACATCGGTAATCATTGAAAACTCGCCTGTTTCCATATTTACCTTTGCTACTTCTGTGGGTCTTGACATTGACATCATACCTGATATAAGCACTCCGTTCTGCAGGAAAAGAGGTCCCATATCGAAATTGCCTTCAGTCACCCGGGTTATTTTACCATCTGAGAGTGAGATGCTGAATATTGGCTGTGTTCCAAGATAAGGACTTGTGAACCAGATTGATCCGTTATCATTCCATTGAAAGGTTTCCACGTTATAGTCCCAGCCTTGTGAAATCCATTTCCGTTCACCGGTTGAAATATTATAGATGAAAAGGCGTGAAAGGTCGGACTCGTAGCCATCTTCTTCCATGCTTGAATAAGCTATCATTGATCCGTCAGGGGAGAAGACAGGGTATTTATCATAACCCATGTTTCCTGTAGTTATATTGTTCTCCTCACCGGTTTCAACATTATAAAGGTAAATATCTGTGTTAGTGCTGAGGGAGTAAGCCTTACCCGTAAGTTTTTTGCTGGTGTAAGCAATGTATTTACCGTCAGGGCTCCAGCTTATCTCAGTCTCATCAAAATATGGAGCATCAGGTGTTTCAAAGCGTTGCCCCTCAAGGATATCTTTTTCGTTGGAGATGGTTAAACCGTCGAATGAAGCCACGAATAGATGGCTGTAGGAGTAATCATGCCAGTAGTTCCAGTGCCTGAACATCATATCATCAATGATCCTGACCTTAGCATTAGAAAACCCATATTTTTCGTTTGCCGTCTGATCAAGCTTAACTCTGCGGGTAAAATATACCTTGTCATTTGTTGGAGAGAATGAAACGATTTCAAAGTCATCAGGACCTTTAATCTCTGTTTTCTCTGAACCGTCCGGATTCATAGTCATAATCTTGCCTCCGGAAATGAAGGCTATCTTTGCGCCGTTATCAATCCACTGAGGGCCTGAGCCTCCCTCGCTGGTTAACTGCGTTGAGTTGCCTCCTACTGAAGATATTGAATAGATATTGGTGGTACGGGCCTCGGTTTCAAGATCATAGTATGTTACAGTATAAAGTACCGTTGAACCATCAGGAGAGAGTGCAATAGTCCCGATACGACCGTACTTCCATAGCATTTCAGGGGTCAGTATACCTGCAGCTTTCTCAGCGTCGGTCAGTGTTACATCAATGGGCGCCGTTTCAGGGGTTTCTGTACTCCTGGATTTACATGCACCAAAGCCAATAATTGCAATTGCAAGGATAAATAAGGTTACTTGTCTCATAGGGATAGGTTTTTCTGTTTTACAAATGCTACTGATGTATCCAAAGGTAAATAATTAACTGCATGTTAAAAATGATGAAAATTTTCTAAGCATTTAGTATTTTGTATAAGATTTTGATATTCAGCCTGTGATATGTTTAACTCCAATCCAAAAGAAACATGAAAGCTCTGAAACTGTTATTTCTGCTTTTTGCGGTAATATGCATGGTATTGACATGCGGAAAAACTGACAGGAACTTAAAAGGTGATAACCTGAAAAAAGGGAAAGTTAAAATGGTTACTCTGCCTTTTGAGGCGGACTTCACAGGAACCTATATTTATGTTGGTCCTGACACTCTTCCTGATCATAAGTGTGGTGAACCATTATCTGCCTGGAGGGCAATTGTTGACTGTAAAGGGACAGGTGTTCCTATCGGAGAACTTACAGCACACTTTGACTTCTGCGGAGATGCTGAAAGCCACTATGGTAATAATCATGCCTATATGTTTGCCGGGGGAGATACTCTTTTTGTTGCATGTGCCGGACAGGTAATTGATGGCAGACTTGAAGATCACCCGGCATGTGTGACTTCATACTGGAGAGATCCGTTTACAATTCTGGGAGGCACCGGACAGTATTACGGGGCATCAGGCTCAGGAATGACTGATGATTATAACAGTGACCTGGATCCTTTTTCACATCATCATTGGACAGGTACCATTACTCTTGTTAAAGGGAGACCGCATTAAATATCTGACTTTTATACTGCAGGTTGAATTCAGGTATAAAAGAAAGAGGGTGTCTGCCCGGGACACCCTCAATTGTTATTTTGCTTTCTCCTTTAACTGTTCAAAGATCTTTGCTTTGATCTCATCAGCCAGTTCAGGATTATCATCAAGAATCTGTTTTACCGCATCGCGCCCCTGTCCGATTTTTGTATCACCGTAAGAAAACCATGAACCGCTCTTCTTAATAATGTTTAAATCGACTCCCAGATCGACTATTTCTCCTGTGCGTGATATGCCTTCGCCAAAGAGAATATCAAAATCAGCTTTCCTGAAAGGTGGCGCCAGTTTATTCTTTACAACCTTGACCCTCACACGGTTACCAACTGCATCTTCCCCTTCCTTGATTTGATTTACCCTTCTTATGTCAAGTCTTATCGAGGCATAAAACTTCAATGCGTTTCCACCAGTTGTCGTCTCAGGATTTCCGAACATGATACCGATTTTCTCCCTGAGCTGGTTAATAAAGATACATGTGGTGTTTGTCTTGTTGATATTGGCAGTCAGCTTACGCAGTGCCTGTGACATGAGCCTTGCCTGCAGACCCATCTTGGAGTCACCCATCTCACCTTCTATCTCTGCTTTAGGAGTAAGGGCAGCCACGGAGTCAATGACGATAATATCAATGGCACCTGATCTTATAAGGTGGTCTGCTATTTCCAGAGCCTGTTCGCCATTGTCAGGTTGTGATATAAGAAGATTCTCAACGTCAACGCCAAGCTTCTCAGCATAAAACCTGTCAAAAGCATGTTCTGCATCAATAATGGCAGCAATACCTCCTGCTTTCTGAGCCTCTGCAATTGCGTGAATGGCAAGCGTGGTTTTACCTGATGACTCCGGCCCGTATATCTCAACCACTCTGCCTCTTGGAAGACCACCAATCCCCAGAGCAGCATCAAGACCAATGGAGCCGGTTGAAATCACCTGGACGTTATCAATGGCATGATCGCCGAGCTTCATAATAGTACCACGGCCAAAATCCTTCTCGATCTTACCCAGCGTCACCTCAAGTGCCTTTAGCTTATCCTTATTTATCTCTTTCTTTTCCATTTATGTTCAGTGATTAGTATTATTTTTTTTGGTAGAGTTTGAAAATCTGAGTAGCATGTTCCTTTGTATCAACTTTTCTGATCACCTTCTCAATCAAGCCCTTTTCATTGATAATGAAGGTTGTGCGCAGTACTCCGGTGACTTTCTTGCCATACATAACTTTTTCACCATAGGCTCCGTATGCAGAAAGTATTTTTTTATCAGGATCAGCTATAAGAGGGAAGGGGAGATCAAGTTTTGATATGAAGTTTTTATGAGATTTTTCATTGTCAGGACTGACACCTAAGACAACGAAGCCTTTGTCAATCAACGCTTTATATGAGTCACGAAGACTGCATGCTTCTGCAGTACAACCGGGAGTGTTATCTTTTGGGTAGAAATATAAAATGACCTTAGTCCCGAGATACTTTTTAAGGCTGATAACGTTTCCATCCTGATCCTTTCCTTCAAATTGCGGAGCAGGCATCCCTTCTGATAGTTGAATCATGACTTTTTAGTAAATTTGTTCAGATTGGTAAAGGTATGAAGTTATCATCTATTGTAAAATTTTTATTCTTCAGAGTTATTAACATGAGGAGACCATCGGTATATATTGGAGTGATGTTTTGTTTTATCATCGCAACCTCACCTTTGTTATCTCAGGATGGCTCCTTCAAACCTTCCCGGACTGAGGCAGAGACAGCATGGAATACTGGTGATTATGAAACAGCATACAGGCATTATAATGCATTATTGCTGCTTTATTCCCGTGATCCCTCTTACAAGTATTACACTGGTGCCTGCCTGGTAAAATTGGAACGTGATCCTTCAAGAGCGGTATCTCTTCTTGGTTCTGCAATAAATAGTTCATCGAATGTCAAGACAGTGCCCGATGATGTCTGGTTTCATTACGGACATGCATTACAGATGAACGGCAAATGTGGTGAAGCAAAAGAAGCTTTTGACAAATTTATACGGTACGCAGGGAAACGAAAAGCACAGGAATATGAAGTACAGAAGCTGATTGACAACTGTAAAGCGATACCTGCTGTATCAGTATTGCCTGACAACTCCGGAAATGCCTCATCACAAAGAACATACAGGGCCGATGCTGATTATCAAAAAGTGAATGATCCGGGAATTCGGGCTGAAGAAGCAGCAAAAGATGCAACTAGAAAGAATGAACCTGCTCAGAACGCCGTGCTGCAGGTTAATAACCAGGAGCTGATTGTACCTGAAGATTATGACAAAAAGCTCACCTCAGCACTGAGACTGCAATATGAAGCAGATTCCATGACCAGGGTGGCCAATGCAATAAGAAGAACAGCAACAACTGTTCCGCCTGAAAAGAGGCAGACACTGGTTCTGAAAGCTGCTTCTCTTGAGAAAAAGGCAGCTGTCAGGGTGAGAGCGGCTGACTCATTACTTTTAACACTGGAGCCTGACTATCAGCCCGATAGGTTTGAGCCTGGTGGCGATGCAAAAGATTTGGAAGGCTTCAATGAAAGTGATGAACCAGTAACTGATAATAAAGCTGTCAGAGATAGTGAACCCAATAATGAAATGCCGGTTTTTTCAGTTTTCGAAATTCGCTCCGCGCCTGCCTATAACGAGAAAAATCCTATACCCGTAGGGAAAGAGTTTTCTAAAGGCCTTGTCTATAGAATCCAACTTGCCGCGTTTAAAAATCCGGTGCCAGCTTCTCATTTTAAAGGCTTGTATCCCATCTATGGCAAGGTTAAACAGGAGAATGGCGTGACTTATTATTATGCAGGGGAATTCCGCACAGTTGAATCAGCAAGGGAAGCTCTTCAGAAGGTACGCTCAGGCGGCTTCCCCGATGCATTTGTAACAGCAATGATGGATGATGAACAGGTATCGATGGAACGTGCCCTGATACTGGAAAAGGAGTGGAGCAAGAAACCTTTTCTTTACAAAAAGATATCTCCTTCATCTCAGGAAATTGAACCTGTGGCTGATACCGTTCCTGTTGGAACCCTTTATTTCAGAGCTGAGGTCATGCGTTCAAAAAAAACAGTGCAACCCGATGTCACTGAGAAGATTCAGGTGCTCTCAGGAAGACGCGGATTGGATATTATTAAGAACAAGCAGGGAGAAACTCTCTTTCTGGTCGGGAATTTTATTACTTTTGAAAGCGCTGAAGAGTATGTTTCATTACTGGTACGTAATGGCTATCCATCAGCTAAGGTGGTGGCATATGTTGGAATACGTGAGATACCTGTTGATGAAGCCAGAAAATTATTAAATAAGTTGACAGATGACTAAAGGAGCACCGAGCCCATGGGAGGGTATGAGAAGCCAGGAAGAGGAGAAATCTCTTCTTCTGATAAATGATGATATTAATACTTTCGATCATGTAATAAATTCACTTGTCGATGTCTGTGGACATGATGAGATACAGGCAGAACAATGCGCATTGCTGACCCATCATAAAGGCGGATGTATTGTTAAAATGGGAGATGCCGTAACACTTGAGAAGATGAGCCTCAGACTGAGAGAATTACATCTCGATTCAATTGTAATATAAAATATAACTGATGTCGCTAGGATTAATAATTTTTCTTATCCTGCTTGGACTTTTATTATTCATTATCGAGTTCATCCTGATACCGGGTATTACGGTAGCCGGGATAGGTGGTGCTGTTTGCATTTTGCTTGGGGTAATACTTGCTTTTACAAACTTTGGAACTACGACGGGATTGATTGTCCTGGGTTCCACCGCCCTGCTCCTGTTAGTTACAACAACTCTGATGCTTAAGGCAGGCACCTGGAAGAAATTCATGCTTAAAACCGCTGTTGACGGCAAAGTAGATAATATTGGCAAGGATGAGGGAAAAGTAAAACCAGGAGACAAAGGTGTGACGGTGACACGTCTTGCGCCAGGCGGCAAAGTACTTGTTAACGGTGAGTATTTTGAAGCTAAATCGATAGATATTCTTATCGATCCCAGGAAAGAAATTGAAGTCATCAAAATAGACGATAATAAACTGATAGTAAAACCAATAAAATAAAACGAGATGAGTGGTTCAATGGGAATTTATCTGATAATAATAGCCGGAGCTGTTATTCTTTTATGGATACTGTTATATTTTATCCCGATCGCATTATGGTTCCGGGCCCTTGTGTCAGGTGTCCGTATAAGTCTTTTGCAGCTTATATTTATGCGCTGGAGGAAAGTGCCACCTCCTGTTATAGTACAATCAATGATTGAAGCCTATAAAGCAGGAATAAATCTTAACCGCGATGAGATGGAGGCTCACTATCTTGCCGGAGGTCATGTTCCGCAGGTTGTTCATGCTCTTGTGTCTGCCTCAAAGGCTAACATAGATCTGTCTTTTAAAATGGCAACTGCCATTGATCTTGCCGGACGTGATGTGTTTCAGGCAGTACAGATGTCTGTCAACCCGAAAGTAATTGATACACCTCCTGTAACAGCAGTAGCACGTGATGGTATTCAGCTGATAGCCAAGGCAAGAGTAACCGTGAGAGCAAGCATAAAACAGCTTGTCGGAGGCGCAGGTGAAGAGACGGTGCTGGCCCGCGTTGGTGAAGGTATCGTTTCATCAATAGGTTCTGCTCACAGTCATAAAGAGGTACTTGAGAATCCTGACAGGATTAGCAAGACTGTCCTTGAGAAAGGCCTTGATGCCGGCACTGCTTTCGAAATACTCTCTATTGATATCGCTGACATAGATATTGGCAAAAACATCGGCGCTGTACTGCAGATGGATCAGGCGAACGCTGACAAGAACATTGCACAAGCCAAGGCTGAGGAACGCAGAGCAATGGCCGTTGCCCTTGAACAGGAGATGAAAGCCAAAGCCCAGGAGGCACGGGCTAAAGTTATTGAAGCAGAAGTAGAGATACCGCTTGCGATGGCTCATGCATTCAAAAGCGGGAATCTTGGCATAATGGATTACTACAGGATGAAAAACATCGAAGCAGATACCAATATGCGTGACTCCATTTCAAAACCACCCACTTCGGGAGGAGATAAGAAAAAATAGTAAAGGCACGTTCACATAAAAATTAAAGGCCGGGAGGATCTTCCGGCTTTTTTGATATCTTTTCAAATAATAATCACCAGTTATTTGACTTAATCTTTAAAGAGAGCCGTACTCAGATACTTCTCACCCCTGTCAGGGAAAACCACCACAATTGTTCCTGACTCGATTTTTTTTGCGACCTCAAGTGCTGCATACATTGCAGCTCCGCTGCTCATACCTACAAAGATGCCCTCTTTTTTAACTATCTGTCGTGACATAGTATAGGCAACTTCTGTCTCAACCATTATTGTTTCATCAATTATTGAAGGATCATAAATTGAAGGAACTATAGCTTCCTCCATATTCTTTAAACCCTGTATGTAATGACCTCTTACCGGATGAGCACAAACAATTTTTATTTTCGGGTTGTTTTCTCTGAGAGCTTTTCCAACACCCATTATTGTGCCTGATGTTCCTATAGATGATACAAAGTAATCTATTCTGCCGTTGGTCTGCTTCCATATTTCTTCTCCGGTTGTCTTATAATGAGCAATTTTGTTGTATCTGTTTGAAAACTGATCAGGCATAAAATACTTTTCAGGGTTTGTTTTAATCAGCTCTCTCGCTTTAATAATAGCTCCATCTGTGCCCAATTCTGGATCTGTCAGGGTAACCCTGGCACCAAATGCCTTAATCATTTTAATTCTTTCAGCTGACACCATCCCGCTCATCACAATCTCAACATCATACCCTTTGACAGCTCCTATCATTGCCAAACCAATTCCGGTGTTACCTGATGTAGGTTCAATTATTGTTTTACCCTTAACAAGCGTGCCTTCTCCTTCTGCCTGCTCAATCATTTTCAATGCTATTCTGTCTTTTATACTTCCCGTAGGATTGAAACCTTCAACTTTTGCACATATGGTTACGTTGCTGTTCAGATTCAGGTGGTTGATTTTGACCAGTGGAGTGTTGCCGATAGTTTGTAAAATGTTTTCAAATATCATAAAACAGGGTTATTAAAATATACTAAATATTCAATAATACTGAATAATTTCTAAAATTCAGGCTGCAAAATTACCAATATTTTGGAAATTGACTAAAAAGACTTTAAGGCATTTAGAGGGCATGCCTGAATACTTTCCGTAAAATAACAGGCAGGTTTATATCTGTCGGGTATCAGTTAATATAAAACTGGATCATCCTTTCAATAGCCCTCTGGCATACCTCACAGAAATAGTCAGCATCATTGCTTTTCATACGGCAGTTAAATGAAGGTCTGAAGATTCCCCTTTTAACATAGCCACCTCCTTCAAATAAGCCTGTTACTCCGTCATACATTGGGTTATTCGGTGTAGGTACAGGTACCGATCTGGCTAACAGATCTTTCCATTTTGATTCAAAATTAACCCTGGTGGTAATATTTGGTTCCCATGGTTCAACTTTTAAAGGATAATACTCTTCATACGCTACCTCAGAGTCATAATATTCATCAGCCAGACCTGCAAAGCTATGTCCGAATTCATGAGTCAGTACCATACGTGTGAATTTATGATCAGTGGTTGTGGCGCAGTAATAGTTATAAACGCCGCCGCCACCATATTTGGGACTGTTTATCAGTATTAATATCTGGTCATGAGGTGCTGCGGCTGCAAAGTCATTTACTGCCTTTATGTTCTGGGTTGTCAGATAGCGGTCTATGTTGAAAGTATAATATGTAGAGTTTAGAGCAGTATTGACATAAATTCCTTCACCCGGAATATCTGTGCCGGACTCCTGTGAGACAGACTCAACAGCCCAGATATTTATGCGGTTGCGGAATTCATCAAAGGGCGGTTCTTCAAAAAGATAGTCTGCCATCCTCTTCACATCAGACCGGAATTTGTTCATTTCCTCTTTTGTGTACCCTTCGGAAAGAAAAACCAGGTCAAGTGATGTATGTGGATCACCAGAATCAACGATTTTGGTGACAGTAACATTTTCAGTCACCTCTTTAATGATAAAGTAGTTGGTCGGGTCAATCACCGTTTCGTACAGCTTGGTAAAAATGCCATTGCGGCCACGAATGCTTAAAACGAAGTTGATTTTGCTCTTTGGGTATGGGAAAGTGGCAACCTCATAAAAACTACGTTTTATTTTCTTTGCTTCTGCTGTTGTCTGCCATTCCTGAAACAATGTGCAGAACCCTCTTGAATATATCAGTTTATTTGTTGCTGCGTCAAATATCTCATATTTGAAGTTCCCGTAATTAAAGGAGTCAACAAGGTTTGTCAGTGATCCGCCCCAGAAGGGTTCTTCTTTTATAGCAGAGGGGAAGACTTCAGTGGTAGTGTCGTTTCCTGCCAGATGAAAGTCAAACCTCATTGTTTTATCAATGAAATAACTTTCAAATACCGTCTGAGCCGATGAAAGTATCGGTATGATCATCATTAATATAAGGAGGCCGCGTTTCATTTTATTAGATTTTGGGATAGTAAAGGTAATAAAGAGAAAGGCATTAAAAAAGATAATTTGTATTTTCGCAGCCGATAGGAATAAGGTAGAAAATGTTTACATCTGTTGATCCTGCTCTGAAAATCAAAGAGATACTGGGGGATATTGGTATGTCACCGGGTGCCATTTCATGGCTTAGTACACTTGTTATGGTGTTTCTGGTCGGGCTGGCGGCATATTTAGCCTACCTGATTTCAAAAGCCATTATTCTGAAGATAGTAACTGCCTGGGTAAAAAGATCAAAGTCTCCATATGATGATAAAATCCTGGAAGCTAAGGTATTTCACAGACTATCGTTGATAATTCCCGGTATGGTTATTTATTTTATGGCCTCCTGGGCTCTGAAAAATAATCTTTTCTGGCTTACTTTTGTTCATAAGACCGCTGCACTCTATATCGTTATTCTGATAATTTCGACAATACTTACCTTCATTAATGCCTTACACCGGATCTACCTGATGCTGCCAATTTCAGAAGGCAGATCCATAAAAGGTTATGTTCAGTTTGTTCAGGCAATTATTGTTATTACGGGTGGACTTGTGATGCTTTCAGTTATTTTCAGAATTGACATTAAGAGTATCATTGCAGGTCTGGGAGCATTCACTGCAGTACTGGTCTTTATTTTCAGGGATACACTCCTGGGTTTCGTGGCAAGTGTGAACTTATCATCAAATAATCTTCTCAGGCTTGGAGACTGGATTACGGTTCCCGGAAGAAACATTGACGGAACTGTAATAGACATGTCACTTCAGACTGTTAAGGTGGAAAATTTTGATAAGACTATTATAACAGTTCCTACATATGCCCTTGTTTCTGAGTCTTTTCAGAACTGGAAAGGGATGGAGGAAGCAGGTGTAAGACGAATTAAGCGTGAAATACGAATTGATGTGAGATCTATCTCCCTGCTTGATGCTGACATGGTAAAACGGCTTCAAAAAATGCAGCAGATGGAGAACTATCTTGAAGAAAATAAAAATGCCGTGGAAGCTATACTTAAAGGTGAGCATTCAACACTGACCAACATTGGCGCATTCAGGGCATATATGCTGGACTATCTGCTGAAGCATGAGTATATTGATGAGGAACTCCCTGTAACGTTACGTGACATGCCACCGGATGAAAACGGGATGCCGCTCGAAGTATACTGTTTCTGCACTATTAATGAATGGATTCCCTTCGAGAACATACAATCCAATATTTTAGATTACCTGTATGCTATGACTGGCAAATTCGGATTGAAGATTTTCCAGAATCCTACGGGCAGCGATTTTGAGAACCTTAAGAAATAATAATAACTATATAAACAAATTATGACACCTAATTTTAATCTGAAAGTAAAAGAGTTCATTCATGCAAATATTAATGAAACACCAGTCATTGGGAGGGAGGATGATTTATGGAAAGCATTAAGGGAAACGGGGACAGAGCTATGGCTTGATACAGGAGACATTGCAGAGGCAGAGGTAAACTGGAGCGCTGAAATGTCAGCTCTTACAACAAACAATACACTGCTGAACAATGAGATACAAAAAGGTATTTATGATACTTTTATTCCTTCAGCAATTGAGCTTGTGAGTCATCTTCCGGTCAGGGAGCAGATCATGGAGATTGCATTTATTCTTAATGCCCGACATGGTCTCCGCCTGGCAAAAAAATTTGGGGGTCTCGTAAGTGTTGAAC
>CAZGDJ010000003.1:0-16794 GCA_964524635.1 uncultured Rikenella sp.
GGTGGGTTCCGTTTTAATTTCGTTCAGGTCATTTGAAGAAATAGAACAATATGTATCCTTGTCAGGAATCATCCTCAGCCAGGATACCAGGGAGAACATGGAATTATTAAGTCATAATTATGGCTACCTGTATTGCCGACATGCATGTGGCATATGTGAAAGTAACTGTCCGCATCAAGTCCCGGTAAACACTATAATGCGATATCATCATTATTTTATAGGACAGGGGAGGGAAAAATATGCCATCCAGAAATATAATGGATTGCCTGGACCGAAGCTTGAGAAGTGCCGGTCCTGCGCAGGTTTTTGTGAATCAGCCTGTCCGTATGGAGTATCAATAAAGGCCCTGCTCAATATCGCTTTTTCTGATCTGGAGCTGTCCAGCCTGAGTTAGTGATAATTGTATAGATCGTTGAAGTTTTCTGATCCTTAGGATATACTTTCACATTAACTGATTCACTCATAGAACCAAGGTTCCGCAGGGGGATCAACCTCATTGATCTGTTCCTGGTTTTCCGTTCACTTTTTGGTAACTTGAATGTACTTTTTATTGTTAGTGTGAATAATTAAGAGAATCTTCTGATAATCCTGATAATGCTTGACAAATTGATTGACATAATGAAAGATGATAAAAAGAACCGGACCAGGGTTCAAGAGGCTTTCATTGAAAAAAAATCAGCTCTAAAACTATCTTGCTGAACGAAGGTGAGATTTCGAATAATATTTATTTCATAAAAAAAGGGTGTTTGTGTGAGTGGTTTAATAAAGACGGAAAAGACATAACTTTTCAATTCTTTTTTGAAGGACAATCTGTCGCTTCAATTGACAGTTTTATGAATAGAAAACCAAGCCTGTTTTCAATAGAGAGCATTGAACCGTCAACAATTATTTCAATTGGGAAAGATGACTTTACCGAATTTTTAATAACCTACCCTGAATTAAAAGATGGATTTCAGGTAAGTGGTTTTTTCTTTGGCGCCAGTTTCGGGCCAGTTTTATCTGAGATTATCTGGTTTATGTGTCAGGAATAGAAGAATCAAATCAGAGGTTATTACCGTTGTACCTCATTTGACTCTGGTGAATACTTCTTCATGCGTCTTTTTGTTATTGACAAAGTGCACATGATTTCTTGAAGCCGAGTCTTTAAAGATCATATCAAATGAGCCCCAGACTTTTTCAGGATTATAATCCGCAGCAAAATCAACATGGTACCTCATTTCAGTTGTGAAAGATCCGACCCATGTGGCAAATCCTTGTTTTTGCCACATAATATACCCTTTAAACTTTCCAATCGAAGGATCAAAGCTAAATATGTTAATATGTTGCGGAATAGTCTGACCCTGTACCACCAGATAGGCATTTACGATAAACCCGTGTCCGTATTGTTGCTGATCCCAGATCTCTATTGTGTCACTATTTACCTGAGTCTGCCATAAACCCAAAGAGCTTTTCATCAACTCAATTTGATTAAGTTCTGTCCCGACGGATTGCGCTTTTATACCCTTCACACAGAATAGAAGGAAAACAACAATTATAGTTGCTAGACATGATTTGTTCATCGAATAATACTTTGTGTTTTTAAATAGCCCAAAACCTGTAATCCCTTTAACCTGATGCAATTTACACCAGTAAGAAAGTAAAGTCAAATAAATCAAAGTCAACTTCTCCCATAACCCTCACAAGTACCCATTTAATTTTAAGAACATGTCTTCGGGGTCAAGTTTGTTACCTTAACCTTACCTGATCCAAGGAGAGGTCAAAGGTTATTTCCGTTGAGGTTATTGATATCAGACTAGACCTGATTCTGATCTAAGAAAAATATTGGCAATACTCCTGGCTCGGGAGCTGAAAACGAGTGAGATTGAGAGCGAGAGCGGACACTCTCACTTCTTTTTTCTCGCTCCCGCACTCACACCCGCACTAGCGTGAGCGAGCACTCCCGTTTTTTTTCCTCAAGACTCGCTCTCACACTCACCCTTATAGCACATATTGGCAAATAGCCGGCTTTCTAATATGCAATACCACCTGGGTACTAATTAAAGGGTCATAGATTGAATTTCAGATCTACTTTTAAAAACTCAGAACTTACATACTGTTTGTAAATATCTTTGCATAACTTCGATTGTCAGTATCAGGCATTAATGGCGATTGCCATATTGCTGAGCTAACCAGATAGTAATGATCAATTATGAGCATTTATTTTTCATTCTATCAGTACTTTAAGAATAAATACTCGCAATCAGGTTTGCCTGAGGCAGAGCAGAGAAGACTCAGGCTGACTCACTTTCTTAATTACAGCGGCATTTTTTCCCATTTTCTGTATTGTGCTTTTTATCTCCTGATTGATGCACAGCATCTGTACATGTATTCAGTAATACTGGTGATTTTTACTATTCCATATTTCCTTTCTTTAAGATTTCTTTCCAAAGGAAAATACGCCATCGCCAAGTTCTTCCTGACCTATTTTATACCTGTGTCTTGCATTATTGGATCAGTGTTTTTCCTTGGGAGAGAGTCAAATTTTCATTTTTACCTGCTGTTATTCATCATCCTTCCTTTTATGGTATGGGCTCCGGGACAAAGATGGAAGATAGTGCCTGCTTTCTTCTTTAACGTGGTGTTTTTCTGTCTGATTCAATATGGCGATCTCAACAGACTGTCAATAACAAGGCTGCCTTCCGAATTCGAGATGCTGCATACCACTGTGACCATTATGGGTAGTTTTCTGATTTTACTGTCAGTAGTACTGTGGTATATGTATGTCTCTGAAAGTTATGAGAACAGATTGCATGAATGGTCAGAAACACTTGCAAAGACAAATACCGAGTTGAATGATCAGAAAAACATCATCACAGAAGCCAATAATTTACTGATTGAAAAGCAGGAGGAGATAGAGATGCAGGCTGAATCTCTGATTAAAGTCAACAGAGAGCTGCGTGAATCTGTTGCCACCAAGGATAAGTTTTTCTCTATTATTTCTCATGACCTGAGAAATCCCATGGGGACGCTCCATGAGCTGTCAAATGTTTTATATAAGGAACATGACAGATTCGACCAGGAACAAAAAGAAGAGATCATAAAAGCTATCTCGGAAAGCTCGCGGAGTGCTTATAATCTGCTTGAGAACCTGCTTACATGGTCCAGACTTCAGACAGGAAGAATGCAGGTCAGACCTGAAAAGATAAATCTTTTCAATATCATAAACGAGACACTCGGGCTCCTGGAAAATATGCGGTCAAAGAAAGACATAGTCGTATTTCTTCCGGAAGGTAAGAGCCAGGAGGTTTATGCTGACAGAGCAATGATATCATCACTTCTTAATAATCTTTTATCCAACGCAATGAAATTCACTCCTGAAGGCGGAAAGATAAGAATATCCTATAAGCAGGAGTCGGAGTTTACAGAGGTCTGCATCTGCGACAGTGGATTGGGAATATCACCGGAGAATATTCCAAAGCTGTTCAGGATTGATCAGAGTTATTCAACTCGCGGTACAAACAGGGAAAAGGGAACAGGGTTGGGATTATTGCTTTGTAAAGAGTTTGTCGAACAGAATGGGGGGAGAATATGGGCAGAGAGCAAAGTAGGAAAAGGCAGCCGTTTCTTCTTTACACTGCCATCAGGAAGCTGAAAATACCTGCCGGCTATAAGTATTACCAATTCTGTTGGTGAATAGTATTTATTTTTTCCTCAAGCCTCACTCTCACACTCACTCTTGCCATGCAACAATAAGTTGATGAGATTATTGTTGAATGCCTCACGCCTCAATCCTCAGGCCTTTTTGCCTTCATCGGGGAGTAAAGTAATTCTTTCTGGAGGAAATTTATTAAAGGATTCTCCATCCATTTTTCCGGGCAATGCCGGAAAGTTTTTTATCAGGTTTCACACAAACCGGGTTTCCGACTACTTCCAAAGCCGGGAGGTCAGAAATGGAATCGCCATAATAGAAAGCGTCACTGAGATCATAATTTCTGGCCTCACAATATTCCTTAAGACGTATTCTTTTTTCATCATCAATGCAGAATTTATTCTCAGCAAAGCCTGTAAACGTACCATTCTCAACTTCCATTACAGTACATAAAATATTATCTGCGCCAATCCTGACCCCTAACGGTCTGCCTATCTGGATCATGACAGAAGAGAGAATTACTATTTCCGCATTGTTTTCCTTGTGAAAGATGATTTCAGAGCTAATCGCGGGCCTGATTGCATCGACAAGATACTTGTTCACAACATGCTCAGAAAGCACATTCATTTTGTCAACAGATACTCCTTCAAGCCATTTCCCCATCCCGTTAACTATAAGGGCAGTATCACGCAGATGGAATTTGTACAACCATGAGAGATAAATGGCATTTAAAAGATCTGAAGCCCTCATTAAGCCTGCTTTGTATGCCTCACGGACTAATACCGGTCCGCTGTTGATGCTTAAGAGGGTATTATCAAGATCAAAAAATGCCGCATATTTCTTTATCTCCATGGTTATTGTATCTGTTACATCAGTGTTTTGAAGAAATTATTTCCACCGGGGTTATAAATAATATTCAGGGTTCCGGGCAATACACAAACATCAAAATGTTGCGCAAAATACAGTTCCCCGTCAACATGAAAAGGAACCTCTGCCGGGAACTCAAGTGATAGTTTTTCGGTACGGTAATAATTTACCTTTTCATCATTTATATGTGTTCCTTTCGGAACCTTTGGCAAGATCTTAAGTCTCTGGGGAAGCGACAGCCTTTTTATCGAACAGACATCCAGAAGTCCGTCATTGGCAACAGCCTCAGGAGTAAGGAAGAATCCTCCGGCAAATCTCCTGCCGATAGCTATGGTATTAATAAAACAATCTGTCTCAGACTTTTTCCCTTCAGAGATAACTGTCATCCTTTTCTCTTTAAAGAACAGCAGTGTTTTGAGGATGTGCCATATATACTTATTTTTCCCGCCACGTTTTACCTCGCCCGGTTCAGTATAGTTTTCCGCTGCAACCTGGGCATCGAAGCCTAATCCCATGCCATTAAGGAAGATCTTTCCGTTACATTGCCCCACATCCATCGGCATAGTATTCAGCTTAAAGAACATCTCCCAGTCTTTCTCTTCAAACCGTGCCGGGAAACCTGTTATCTGTATGAAATCATTTCCGGTACCTCCGGCTATCAAACCTGTTATAATATTTTTATTATGAATGAGAGGAGCTGCAATTTCATTAATAGTACCGTCACCCCCTACACCAATTATGTATTTAAATCCTTTATCGGCATATTGTTTTGAGAGTGTAGTTGCATGTCCCTTTTTTGCAGTAAAGACCAGCTCTGCCTCCAGGTTATGTTTGCTGATCATCTCTTCTATTTTGTTGACCAGGCTGAGAGCATAGCCGTTACCGGCAACCGGATTAATAATGAAGACCCATTTATTCTCATTCATAATTACTTTCGGATTTATTGTATTGATACTGGATATCCTGAATTTTCAGGCTTATGCAATGATTCCAATGAAGACTCTATGATGTTCTTTATAATGTTGATTATTTCAGAATCATCTTTGTCAATAAGCAATTCCCTTGAAAGAGGTTCATGAATGATCACGCTGATTCTTGAGCTGAAGTTTATATAAAATCTGTTCTTTGGTTTGAGAACAAAAAAGCCGTTCAGCGTTACCGGCAGAACATTTATATCAGAAGCCCTGAGGACGCGAATAAAACCCCTGTAGAATTCATTTACTTTGCCGTCGCTGGTTCTTGTACCCTCGGGAAACATAGCTATTGTATGGCTTTTTGATTTCTCAATCAGCCGCTCAAGCATCTCCCTGGTATTTTTAACACCTGCCCCGATCATGGGGACATAATCTGTCATTTTAAGGAAGCGCCGGAAGACGGGGATCTTTAGAAGACGGGCATGCCCGAACCATGACACCCCGGGGAGAAAGGCGATAATTGCCATAATGTCAAAAAGGCTGGAGTGATTGGCAACAAGGATATATTTTCCATTCTTCTCTATTTTTCCCCTTCCCTCAATATAAAGCCTTTTACCGATGATCATAAATACTGACCTTGCCCAGGTGCGCATAATAAAACGCACTGCTCTTTTAGGCCCGGTGTAGGCAAATGGTAATCCAATGATAACCGTTATTCCCGTAAAAACGTACAGAACAGCAAAAGCTGTAACTGTTAGGAATGTATAAGCCCTTATTTTCCACATATTCATTAATTATAAGAAACTCAGCCAATTACTAAAATTGCTGAGTTAGTTACCCTATAACCGCGTCAATAATTTCCGGAAATGTACTGCTTTTTCACAAATACGAGGAAAAACATTGTTAATGACACCTGAAAACTTAATTGACTGGTATTTAATTATTGCTGACATTTGATAAAGCTTTGTTCTGATAACTAACTTAAACTAAAATCTATGAAAAAACTTCTGACGTGGATTGCATGGGCTTCTGCAGGAATAGGAGTATTATTAATACTATATTCATTAATAATTGCAGTTTTTCAGCTCGAACCCAAATGGGCTCAGTTTGATCATAATGTGAATTATTTCCATGCTGCGAACAGTTTTTTTCTTATTACCATTATCCTTTTCATGTATTTGTACAGATGCCAATGTAAAAAGGACTAAGCTTTTTAATTGAGCTGTTTTTTTACTATTTTACACTTTCCTTATTTTCATTTCGTACATGAGGAATTTATTACCTTTTATAATGAAACGTTATTTACTGTTCACTCTTCTCATAGGGGTAAGTTTGCTTACAAGGGGCCAGGATTACAATCAGGTAATATCAGATATCCGGCTTGATTCACTGGTTATGACAGTAAGGGCCATCACCGGGGAGGACTCAGTATATGTAAATGGTATAAAGACTCTTATTAAAACCAGGTCAAATACACTGAGTGCCACTGACAATAACAAGGCGGCTGATTACATAAAGGAGAGACTTCTTAAATATAATCTCACCATTGAAGATCAGCGTTACAGTTTTCAGGGAAGAAATATCATTGCCGCCCAGGTTGGGAAAGAGCATCCTGATTCATTATTTATTATTTGTGCTCATTATGATGCGGTGGCAAATTATTGCGCAGACGATAACGCCAGCGGAGTAGCTGCAGTTATAGAAGCGGCAAGGGTCCTCTCAAAGAAATGCTTCGAGTACACAATACTATATGCATTATGGGATGAAGAGGAGCTGGGATTGATAGGGAGCGGCTATTATGCTCAAAATGCATATTCGGAGGGCTATAAAATATCCGGAGTTTTAAATCTTGAAATGTTTGGATACGATAGCAACGATGACGGAAAATTTGAAATACATACCAACAACCTGCCTGGCTCTTTGGCAATCAAAGATGCACTGTTAAATACGGTTAACGGATTCAGCTTATCATTAGTGCCTGATGTTGTTAATCCCGGGACTCCGTATAGTGATCATTCATCGTTCTGGAACAAGAATTATGGCGCAGTTATAGTTTGTCAGTATTTCTTTGGCGGAGATGGTACCCCTTATTATCATACTGACAATGACAGAATCGGGCTATTCAACCTGGAGTACTTCATGGAACTGTCTAAGCTTTCAATTGTTACTGCTGCTACCATGGCGAAGATGAGAGCATCGTGCGAGACAGAAGTAAAAACATTATCCTGTTCTCCCGAAAACAGAGATGTTTATTTTGGTGCAAGTAATACATCATTTACCATAACATCAAATACTACATGGACTGTGTCAGATAATGCAGATTGGCTGGCCGTAAGTCCCTCAGACGGCAACAATAATGGAACAATTACAGCAGAGTATAATGCAAACTCATCAACTGAATCAAGGACAGCGACAATAACTATCACAGGTGATGGAACAGGCTCGCAAAGTGTTACTGTTACCCAGATAGGCGCTCCGAATGGTATAGGAGATCAGGAAAGAAACCATATCAGAATTTATCCTAATCCCACTGAAGCAATTATCAATGTCGAAGGCATGTCAGGTGAGTTACACGTTTCAGTATTTGATTTGAATGGCAGGCTGATCATTGACAAACAAATGACAGAAAAACAGATAGATCTCAACAGTCTTATGCCTGGTGTCTATTTAATCAAACTGGAAACAGATACAGAATCAATAATCCGGCAGTTTATTAAGAAATAGGGTAAACGATGCCTTGACCTGAAGCACACTGTCAATTGTCCCTCCTGCGGCGAAAAGTTTGAGCCTTATGATTCAATAATGGATACTATTGAACATATAACTGATAAAGCAGGATTGAAGCCGGACCAGTCCCCTTGTCCTGAGATTCCCAATGAGATCAGTGAGGAAGCCGGATTTCTGTGAAATTGTCCGGAATGCGGACAAAAGTTTAAATTCAATCCCTTTATGGCAGGAGGGGAAATGATTTGAAACTAACTAAATACCACTTTTAACATTTTAGAGGACTTAAAAGTCTCCCTCCGCATTTCCCAGGATCCTGAAGTTATACGTCAGCATAAAGACAGGCCTGGCAAATATGGTCATCTGGTATCCTTTTATCTTTCCAGACTCATTTCTGAAGAAAATTGAATATGGATTATTCCTTCCCAACACATTGTAAATGGTTGCGGTAAAAGATGAATGGTTCAGTTTCCTGGCTTTAAGGTTCCCATTAAGCGTGGCTGACATGTCAAGTCTTATGTAGTCAGGTATACGATATTCATTCCTGTATGAATAATAGACATGATCTGAGCCACCGAAACTATAGAATGCAACCGGATAGCTGATAGGTCTGCCGCTGTTATATACGAAGTTTGAGGTAAAATTAAAACGTCTTGAGAGTTTGACATTGACAACAACTTTCAGGTCGTGAGGCTTATCAAAGTTGGCAGGAAAGAAATTACCTCCGTTCACCTGTTCCGATTCGAATTCTCCGTCAACTTTCATGAACACTCTTGAGTAGGTATAGCTAACCCATCCTGTAACGCTGCCGGATTGTTTCTTTAGCATCAGTTCTACTCCATAAGCTTTACCCTTACCATTTATGATATCCGTTTCCAGATGTTCATTCATAAGCAATTCAGCTCCTCCCTTATAATCAAGTGTGTTTGTCAGTCTTTTATAGTATGCTTCTATTGAAGTCTCAATGGCCTTCCTGTCAAAGTTCACATAATAGCCCAGAGAAACCTGGTCTCCACGTTGCGGTTTGATGTAGCTGTCGCTCAGCTTCCAGATATCTATCGGAGACATTGAAGTGGTGTTGGAGATCATGTGCAGATACTGGTAAGATCTCTGTATACCTACCTTGACCGATGTCTTCGGGGTGATAATAAACCGGGATGAAACCCTGAAATCAATTCCGGGATATGTTTTTACAATATTGCCACTGTCATAACTGACAGTGTCATTGATGCTTTCAACCGATCGAGGCAGATTGTCAGCATACCTGAATTCAGTTCCTGGGCCAAACATAGTATAAGCGGTTGCTCTTATCCCTGCCGATACTGTCAGGAGAGGGGTTATTTCATATTCATCACTCAGGTATAACGAAGGTTCCAGGGCTCTCTCCTTTTCAAGTAACTTTGGCTCAATGTCAGAGTAGTCTCCAAATGGCTCTCTTCTGCCAGGAAGCAATGGATACCATGGTGCGTCAAGGCCATATTCAAGTTTGTGGTTATCATTAGGACGGTAGGTGAAGTCAGTTCTTATGATTTTCTGGTTCAGATCATAAAAAAGTGAGCTGTAGTTGGTTGAGTCATCTTTCGTGTCAAGCTGATAGTCATAGTTGCTGATAATGCCAAAGAACTGAGCAGAAAGCTTTGTGCTGAAGGTATGTTTCCATTTTAAAGTGGCAGCCAGGTTACCGTAGTTGAACCCGGACTCCTTGTAATAATCAAATCTGTCATTACTGTAATAACCTGAAAGAGAAAAAGAGTTTTTATCATTCAGATCTGCATTCAGCGCTCCCTGCAGGTCAAAGAATCCGGCATTGCCATTCTTTAGCCGGTAATCATTGAGCATTCCCAAAAGCCAGTCAGAGTAGGTTGTCCTGGCACCCAAAATGAATGACACCTTTTCTTTAATAACAGGACCTTCAACCAATAATCTGCCTGTCATCGGACTTATGCCCCCATTGACTTTAATTTTTTCTTTGTTCCCTTCAGCCGGAATAATCTCCATCACTGATGAGAGTCTGCCTCCGTATTTAGCCGGCATGCCACTCTTAAACAACGTAACATCAGTAATCATGTCAGTGTTAAATGCTGAGAAGAAGCCGAAAAAGTGTGATGAATTGATTATAGGTGCATAGTTCAGGAGAACCAGGTTCTGATCTGTGCTGCCCCCGCGTACATTGAAGCCACTTGATGCTTCTCCTACCGTGACAACGCCGGGAAGCATTAGTGAGCTTTTGATAAGGTCAGCTTCTCCCAGTCCAAGAGGTATCTGTTTCAACATCTTGATGTTAATCTTTTCAATGCCGATCTTGGTGTTTTTTACAGCATTTTCACGGTTAGCCGATACTACCACTTCGTTAAGGAGGCTGGGGTTATCAGTCATTTCGACATCAAGAGGGCCGTTTGAATAAATAACAACATTACGGCTTGTGGGCTTCATTCCAATCATCCGATAATCAATACGATATTGTCCCTGCGGTAAGGATATTGAATAATAACCTGAATTATTGGTCATAGCTCCTGATTTGAGCTTATCGACATATACCACAACTCCCGGAACAGGCTCTCCGTTATTTGCACTTCTTATCACACCTGATAGGATGACACGCTCATCTGTTTTTACAGCTGATGCTTTGCCAATTCTGAATATCCTGTATTCATCACCTATTGTGGTCTCTTCAACTTTGGCAGCGGGTCGCTCAAATTCAGCTGCAGCCTCTGCTATGTTTCTCTTCAGATATTCAGAGTATTCTTTCTGAAAACTGGTTTTGATTGAATACCCTTTCGAAATAATTACCTTGTCATTGTCAGTAATAATGAATGAGAGACCTTCACGCTTTAATGCCTTGTTGAGTATTTCATCAACAGTATTATTCTGTGATGAAACATCAAGATAAAGGCTGTCAACCCATTTATCTGAATAATAAATAGTTACAGGAACATGTTTTTCAATGGTGTCAACCATGTCTCTGAAAAGGATCCTGTTGAATTGAAAAGTCAGATTATTCTCCTGTCCTGTTAAAGGGATTATTATACTCAAAAATGTTACTAGTGCAAAGACTTTTTTCATCTGACATTTTTCATTCCCGGAAAATCAGGTCAATATCAATATGACTCAGGACTTCCTTGTAATAATAATAAAACCACTGGTTCCTGTCAAATTTTTGAGTCCGGCAGGAGAAGCAACAGAACGGAATTTCTGACCATTTAATAAAGAGAGATGTGAAAAACCACCCGAAATAACTAATATTATTCGGAAAAATTAAACTGCTTAACAGTTTTTATGATTTCCCGGACTCTTATCAGGGACAAAGCAGTTTTTTGCAAGTTGTGGTCTGTAGTTGTTAAAGGTAAAAGACTATAGAATTTTTGAGTGTCTTTTAAAGAAGTTCCAGATCACCTCACTGGCATCTATGTCCCTGCTTGTCCTTCCTATTTTCCATGATGGCAGATACTGAAGACCTCCCGGCCAGGTATGTCCTCCCCCTTCAATAACATAAAGTAAAACTTCACTTCCTTTCTTCCCGTTAAGATATTCCTTTCTGATAACCCTTGTTCCGTCATTTGGGTCCCTGTCAGGCTCTTCAATGATCACGGGTTCTCGTGAACACATATTGCGATTTGCCCAGAAGGCTATTGAATCATCTGTAGACACAACTTTCCCCAGCTTTACTTTTCCAAAATTTCCGACTATCTCACCACCGGTAAAGGGCACAAGGGGGTCATTCACATTATTTATTGCAAGTACTGAGACCGGCTCAAATGGTCCATCTTTCCACAACAGGGGATCAGGAAGATTGCCGTCAACGGGTGCAATGGCGGCTATTTTGGAGGACATCTCAAATGCAAGACGGTAAGACATTAATGCACCGTTGGATATCCCTGTGACATAAATCCTCTTCGGATCAACATTGTAATCTTTGATCATTAAATCAATAAGTGATGAGATAAAACCGGCATCGTCAATATTTTCCTGGTGTGCACGATCATTTGACTCGTCGTCTGTTCTGCCGTCATTCCAGTTCATTTCTATGCCATCAGGATAGACGACAATGAAGCTTTCTCTGTCTGCAAGCACGTCAAACCGCCCGCGGGTTATGAGTATCATTCCTTCGCTGTCAACTCCTTTTCCATGAAGGGCGATTACCAGGGGCATCTGTACCGTATCATCAATTAATGGCGGGATATGAATACGAAACGTTCGGACCAGATCATTATGAATAAATGATGCTTTTTTATCAATACCGGCAGTCTCGGAAGATGATAACAGATGTATACGCCTGAGTGCCTTTATAAAAGCAGATGATAAGGTGGCTAATATGGAAAAATCTGATTTCTTCACTTTAACTTCTCCTATTGACATTCATTGATTCTGCAATATCAACAGTTTTTACCGTTCATCCAAACAGGACGGAGTTTTAAATTAAACCGCATATCTTGTAAAAAATTTGTCATTAATGATATATCGTCTCCTCGATATTTTCTTCCTTGTTTTTCATTCGTCTCTGGTGATATTCAATCTCGCTGGCTGGATTTGGAAAAAGACCAGAGTAGCAAACCTTATCACACTGCTGATTACAGGAGCCTCATGGCTGTTCCTTGGGATGATAGTAGGGACTCTCGGCTACTGCCCTTTCACTGAGTGGCATTTTCGGGTACTTGAAAAACTAGGTCAGACTGACCTTCCTTCTTCTTATATCAAATACCTCACAGACAGGCTGACAGGACTAGACGTCAACGGAACAATTGTGGACAAAGTCACGCTGTACTCATTTTGTGCGGTGCTGGCGATATCAATAATACTCAATACAAGAGACGTTATAACAAAGAAAAGAAAATGAAAACAAGGATTCTTTCAATACTTTGCCTGCTTACATGTTTGATATTCATTATCATGCATGGTAGTCACCAGGTCCTTCCTCAATTTATCACAAAGGCACTTATAATGCCCTGGCTAATGGTCATTTTTATTATCAACCTCCGCCATGACAGAAACAGGTTGCACATACTAATGTTTTCAGGGCTGTTTTTTTCCTGGGTCGGTGATGTGCTTCTTGAAATCCCGGGGCAGAATGAATTAATGTTTATCGCCGGTCTGGCAGGTTTCCTGCTGGCACATGTGATGTATCTTGTTGTATTCTTCAGCACACCGGGAAAAAACTCAATCTTCGGCAAACGTTTTTATTTGCTGTTACCCGTTGTCGCTTTTGGGCTTGTTTTTATTCTTATTGTCTGGAACGATCTGGGAAAGATGCTTATTCCGGTTATTGTCTATGCTATTGTGATGCTCATCATGCTGTCAGGCGCCATAAACCGGATAGAAAAGGTCAACAGGACAAGCTTTATCATGGTTCTTGCAGGTGCCATATTGTTTGTCATTTCTGATTCCTTCCTCGCAATAGGTAAGTTTATTCATCCTTTCTACCTGTCAACAATAGCGGTTATGACGACCTATGTTGCTGCTCAGTTGCTGATCACAATAGGATATGTGAGGCAGTTCAGGATTAACGAGGAGTGAGAAGTTACAGCCGAGAGTAAATAAATAAAGACAAAAGACAAAAGTCACAAGATCAAAGTAATGGGATGGGTTACCACTAATTTAACACTTTTGTCTTTTTACTTTTGTCTTTTATCTTCAACAGTACACAACATAGTCACAATCATGCGGTCATGCAGATATTATTTAACCTAATCAAGGGAAAAATGAGTAAAAAACAATGGTACGAAGCTCTCTTCGAAAATTACGGTCAGAAATATGACAGCGAGAACTTCACAAAAGGAACTATAGGTGAATGCGATTTTATCGAAAAGGAGATTGATTATGACAAATCTCTGAAGATAATAGATGTTGGCTGCGGTACAGGCCGGCATTCTGTCGAATTATCAAAGAGAGGGTATACGGTAACAGGGATAGACTTGTCAGACTCGCAGCTTGAGAGAGAAAAAGAAAAAGCTTTATTGGAAAATCTCAGGATATCCTTTCTGAAACATGATGCCCGTAAACTGCCTTTTGACAGCCAGTTTGACGTGGCGATAATGCTTTGCGAAGGAGGGTTTCCTTTGATGGAAACTGACGAAATGAATTTTGAGATACTGAAGGGTGTGACAAAATCACTGAAAAAAAAGTCAAAATTCATTTTCACCACCTTAAACGGATTATTCCCATTGTTCCATTCTGTCACTGAATTTTCCAAATCGACATCGGAGGAGGGCAATGCAACTTATCAGAGCTTAACGTTTGACCTGATGACTTTCAGGGACCATAATATAACCACCTTTGTGGATGATTTCGGGAAGTCGAAGGAGCTTGACTGTAACGAGAGGTATTATGTCCCATGCGAAATATCATGGCTCCTCAAATCGCTGGGGTTTACAAAGGTTGACATCTACGGTGCAAACCTTGGTGCCTTCTCCCGCGCTGACAAACTGACTACTGAGAATTTTGAAATGCTGGTAATAGCGGAGAAGTAATACTCAGGGTTCAGAATATTGTGTAGTCGATAAAGCAACAAAACGACTAAACGTATCAACGACTAAACACCTTTAGAGTACAACACTTTTTCGTACCTTTGCTCATTCTCTTGCATGACGCAAAAATCAAAGAGCACAGATGACATTTGATGATTTAGATCTTGATCCGGAGTTGCTCGAATCAATTGATTACATGGGGTTCAGGGAGACAACTCCTATACAGGAGAAGGCTATTCCTGTCATCCTTAAAGGTAATGATCTGATTGGCTGCGCACAGACGGGCACGGGAAAAACAGCTGCCTATCTGCTTCCAATAATGAACCATATTATTGAAAACCGACCCTCACACACCCATACACTTATTCTGGTTCCCACACGTGAACTGGCATTACAGATAGATCAGCAGACCCAGGGATTGGCATACACGCTGAATATTACTTCGTTGGCTGTTTACGGTGGGGGAGATGGCAGCACCTGGGATCAGGAAAAAGCAGCTCTCTCAAAAGGCGCTGACATAATTGTCGCTACCCCCGGAAGACTGATATCTCATCTTAACCTGGGGTATGTAAAATTCAATGACCTAGAGGTTCTTGTCCTTGATGAGGCTGACCGCATGCTTGACATAGGGTTTTACGATGATATAATTCATATCATTTCTTTTATCCCCAAAAAGCGTCAGACGCTGATGTTCAGCGCTACAATGCCGCCAAAAATACGGTCGCTTTCAAAACACATCATGAAAAACCCAGTGGAGATAGCTCTTGAGATGTCAAAGCCGGCAGAAGGTGTTTTGCAGGCTGTCTACCTGTTAACCGATAACCAGAAGTTGCCATTGATAAACAGCCTTATTGCAGACAAGCCTGATTATCACAGCATTCTGATATTCAGCTCAACGAAGAAGAAGGTTCAGGAAATTGTCCGGGGGCTGAGATCAAAGCATTTTGTGGTGGAAGGGATATCATCTGATCTTGAGCAGAAAGAAAGAGAGGAGGTTTTGTTAAGGTTCAGGTCGCGCAAGACACGTGTCCTTGTTGCAACCGATGTTTTGAGTCGCGGTATTGATATCAAGGATATCAACCTTGTAATAAATTTTGATGTTCCCTCAGACGCAGAAGACTATGTGCATCGTGTCGGACGTACAGCACGTGCCGAGACTACCGGCGTGGCAATAACGCTTGTTACAAAAAGTGAGTTATATAAAATGCGCAACATCGAAAAGCTGATAGGCTACGAAGTTTATAAAGCACCGCTGCCTGACTTTATTGCAGAGAAGCATGATAAAGGTACCGATATCCGTCCGTCTGCAAAACGGGGAGGCAGAAGGTAAGAGAAATTGCGAACTAGGTATTAAAGAAGTCATAATCATTTCAAAGTAAAATTCATTTTCACTTTTGTCTTTTTACTTTTATCTTTTGTCTTGTTTTGTCTCCTCAATCCTCTTCTCTTGTCCGCTATTTAATAAATAGACTATCTTGCATTAAACTCTGAGTCATGAAGCCGGTAAGGCCAGATTATCAACCCGTTGCAGGGAAAACGTACTCATTGTTTGGTGAGTCGGGTTCTACTGAAGAGTATTATAAGACTATCCGCAAGCTGGCCGACAACGTAGTTTTGATACAACCTGATTTACCATCGCTAATTGAGGGTCTGCAAAGGTTCTCAATCCGGAAAAAAGCCTTAAAAGTCGCCCCCGGTGATGGAAGTAAGGGGAACATTTTTTATGAGATACTTCATCTCATAGATCCTGTCCTTAGTCAGTACACTGAAAAGGTTGAGGATCATTTGAGGAGGCTGCCTCTCTCAAAATTCTGGGATCGCAGGTTGTCTACCACCCGTGAGCAATATCATTTATATATGCTTGAGATTGAACTGACCAATCGTTTGTTCCGGGAAGAGTTTTTAAAGGCTGACTGGAAGATTGCCCTTTTGCCTTACTGTCTGCAGGATTTTTCTGCAGACTGCAGGGCTGAGAAGACGGGAGCTGACTATCAATGCAGAAATTGCTCGGGAAAATGTTATCAGAATCATACCAGCAGGTTACTGAAATCAAAAAATATTGAGCCATATATTTGGATGGGTGGCGATTTGAAGCAGCTTGCAAAACTCCATCTCAGCGAGAGAAAGACCTTTGGGGTACTGGGTATAGCCTGTGTTCCCGAGCTCACATTTGGTATGAGAGGATGCCGTAAAAACAATA
>CAZGDJ010000003.1:16804-24069 GCA_964524635.1 uncultured Rikenella sp.
TGGTATACCGCTGAATGCCAACCGTTGCAAAAGGTGGTTCGGAGAGTTCTTCCCAAATTCAATAGACTTGCCGGAGCTGGAAAGACTTGTGGAAACAAGATCTGAGCTTTGAGGTACAAGACGTTAGCTTTTCGTTCTTATGGATACCTTCGCATCTGCACTCTGCCGTCTTTATCTTGAACAGTTTATTGACAATAAATTTTCAGAGATTTAGTTATAACAGAGTCTTTCATTATAGCTATGAAAAAAAATTCAATTCAGATTAAGATTGGATTATTAATGGCTCTGGCAGTCATCCTGCTGTCGGCAGCCGGTTATTTATCTTATCTGAATCTTTCTTCAATTGTTAAATCCATTAGCATCGATGTAAATCCTGATCTCAGGTTGTTAAGAATCCGCGAAATTTCCATGGACCTTGAAAAAGCTGAAAACAGTATCCGGATCTATTCTGTTACCAACGACACGGAGGATCTTCAACCTTTTTACACAGTTATATCGGGCATTGATGAAAAGGTGAACAGTTTACGCTCTGATTGCATTAATGATCCGTTCCTTCTTGAGCAGACAGACACTATAAGTAAGCTCATTGAGGAAAACATTTATATATGGAACGAACTTCTATATCTGAATCATAACCACCAGGTTATTGAATACCTGAAACAATTGTCTGACAAGATAGGCGGCCCCTCAGTCACTGATCAGAAAGCTGAGAAAGGTATTCTGAACCGCGTTTTTAGTCGCAGTAAAAAAATCCATCTGGATGAAGAGGAAATTATCAGTAATCTTAATCAGATAGAGCAGCAGGATCAGATAGTTAAAGAAAAACTGATTGCACAGGAGTCACAGTTAGCCAACACCAGTAATGAGATCAAAAAACAGTTTTATGACCTGACAGTTAAGATGGAAAATGAGGTCTCTATGGTGATCAAAGACAAAGCTTCCAATGCTGATATACTTGCCGGTAAGACCTACCGCTGGCTGGCTCTTTTCATTATATCCGGGACAATGCTGGCATTACTGGTAATGTTTATTATTGTCAGATATGTAAGAAAATCCAATGCGTACCAGGTTGCACTCGAGAATTCAAAAGATGAAGCCGAACGACTTTCAAGGACAAAAGAGCAGTTCATGGCTAATATGAGCCATGAGATACGTACTCCTGTAACTGCCATTTCAGGATTTACGGAACAACTTCTGCATGAACAATTTGATGATAAGACAGTCAGGACGCTAAGGGTAATAAAATCATCTTCAGACCACCTGACAAGAATAATAAATGACATCCTTGATTTCTCGAAATTGCAGGACGGGAAAGTGGTGCTGGAGAAAGTGCACTTCAGCATCAGTAAGATACTGGATGATGTATATACAATGTTTGAAAATCAGGCACGGCGCAATAATACCCTGTTAAGCTATTCATTGCATCCCGATACTCCCCCTGTATTGTTTGGTGATCCCTACCGTCTTAAACAGATAATGATAAACCTTGTCAGCAATTCGGTCAAATTCACGAAAGAAGGGACTGTTCATTTTTCAGTCAGGAGCATAAAGAAACAATCTGCAGATATAGACCTGGTAATGGAGTTTATTGATACAGGAATAGGAATAGACACAAGCAAAATTGACATCATTTTTGAGGACTTTACACAGGAAGAGATGAGCACCACCCGCAGATTCGGCGGAACGGGATTAGGATTATCCATTGTCAGGAAGCTTGTAGAGCTGCTTAATGGCAGGATCGATTGTAAAAGCCGGAAGAACGAGGGTACCACGATAACCTGCATCATCCCCTGCCTGATTGGTGAAGAAGAACAGCTGAAAGGTGATGCAGAACCGCCCCTTACTATTCCTGAAGAAATAAGAAAACTAAAGATACTGATAGTAGATGATGAGGAATACAACCGTATGCTTTTCAAATCTATCCTTGATAGATGGAACATAAACTACCAGGAAGCTGTAAATGGTTTGGAAGCATTGGAATTGATAAAAACCAACAAATTCGACCTGTTGTTTATGGATGTCCGCATGCCCGGGATAGACGGGATAAAGACGACTCAGTTCATCCGTGAAGAACTGAAAATAAAAGATACAGAAATGCCGGTGATATGCATTACTGCAGCCTCTTTAAGTGGAGACTGGCCTAAATATCAAAAAGCCGGGATGAGCGCTTTTCTGCCAAAGCCTTTTTCGGAAGAAATGTTATTGACTACAATTCTTTCTGTGACGAAGTCCGATTTACAGTTTGCAGTCAATGTTGCAGACAGTGAAGCAAAGGTCAAACCGGCAGGAACCGACAAAATTGATTTACATAATCTGTTTCATATCTCCGGTGGTGATGAACATTTTGTCAGGCAAATGCTGGTTACTTTCATTGATACTACCAGAAAAGGGTTAAAAGATATGCAGGAGGCCTCTTTATCTGGTCAGTGGGAATCAGTGGCAAACCTTTCTCATAAATTATTGCCTCCATGTCGCCATATAGGAGCAACAGACCTCTGCACATTACTGGGAAGTATTGAGAGAGACATAAAGAATGAAGTAGCAGTCGAAGAAGCTGACAAGCTGGTCAGACTATCATTGGTGGAATTTGAAACTATAAGTGAACTTCTCAGAGAACAAATTGAGAAAATCAGATAATAGTCCGGTAAGTCCGGCCTTATATATTGTTATTTTGTAAGACTTGCATTTGGATTGAAAACATGTAATCAGCTATTTATGACTGAAGGTCCCATAAAAATTTTTGTTGTTGAAGACAATGAATGGTATAACAGACTTCTGGTACATACCCTTTCATTAAATGTTGATTATGAGATAAAGAGTTTTTATAACGGACACGATTTTCTTAATTCACTTCATGAGTCGCCTGATATTGTCACGCTTGACTACCGTTTACCTGATTTAAACGGACTTGAGATTCTTAAAAGGATCAGACAGGAAAACAGCGACATACAGGTAATACTGATATCTGAGCAGGAAGATATTGATACGGTTGTTAACCTGTTAAAACTGGGAGCATACGATTATATTGCCAAGTCAAACGATATTAAGGACCGTCTCCTTATCACAGTTCAGAATATCAGGAATGGTATCGGTCTGAAAAGGGAGATATCCACCCTGCGAAGGGAGATACAGAAAAAATACAGCTTCCGCCAGAGTATCCTTGGTGAGAGTGCTGCTATAAAAGGAGTCTATGAACTTATTGACAAAGCTTTGAGCACAAACATTACAGTAACTATTTCAGGCGAAACGGGAACAGGGAAAGAGTTGGTGGCAAAAGCAATTCATTATAACTCAAAGCGCAAAAACAAATCATTTGTTCCGGTGAATATTGCAGCAATCCCTTCTGAGCTTATCGAGAGTGAGCTATTTGGTCATGAGAAAGGTGCTTTTACCGGTGCCATATCGCGTCGCATCGGCAAGTTTGAGGAGGCTGATGGCGGCACACTTTTCCTTGATGAGATTGGAGAAATGGATCTGGGATTACAATCAAAATTATTAAGGGCTCTGCAGGAGAAGGAAATTGTGAGAGTAGGCGGTAATAAACCAGTGAAAACTGACTGCCGTATCATTGTGGCCACAAACAAAAACCTGAAAGAGGAGGTAAAAAAAGGCAGTTTCAGGGAAGACTTATACTACAGACTGTTAGGTTTGTCTATTGACTTGCCTCCGTTGCGTAAGCGGGGTAATGATGTGCTGATATTAGCTCAGCATTTTATTGAGAAATATTGCATTGAAAATGATATTCCTCTTAAAAAGCTAAGCGTACAATCACAAAAGAAACTGATGAGCTATTCTTTCCCTGGTAATATAAGGGAGCTGAAATCAGTCATTGAACTTGCAGTTACACTTTCCGGAAACGAGGTGGTTGAACCTTCCGACCTTGTGCTTGATCAGGACGACCCCTTATCAGTTATTACCAATGAGGATCTGACCTTGCGCGAGTATGAACTGAAGATCATAAAGGCTAACCTGGATAAGTACAATAATGATATCAGTCTTGTAGCAAGGAAGCTTGATATAGGAGTTTCAACCATCTACCGGATGTTGAAAGAAGATAAGGAATGATCAGGGACAAGTCATGTGCCTGATCTTATATTCCCGGGCTTTATGAGTATGCCACTGAGCTATAAAAGCCGGCTTAGCTAATCCCTGATTTTACCAGCCATTTTTCTCAAAATGAGAATTGATTCTCAAAATGAACAATTCGTGATTTTCAACCATTTTGTAACCCATTCAAAATTAATGCCTTAACAATTTTATCATTTAAGGCACAGCCTTTGAATAAGGATGCTCATTCTTTAAAAAGAACACTATTTGATTAAAGTGTCAAACAAAAGCTAATGTTATGGATGAAAAAATGAAAAGTAATGAGAATGATGGCCGTAATCACACAGGTGAAAACACGACCCGCTTTAATAATGAAATGGCTGCCCGGAAAGAAGGTCTTAAGAAAGGTGCCCTTAATGTTGCAGTAATCAGTTTTTTCGTGCTTGTTATCGCAGGGGTAACCGCCTATTACCTGTATATCCGTGAGCACACAAAACAACTGGCCCAGATGCAGACCGAAAGAAACCTCTTTATCGATCAGTTATCTGTTCGTGACTCAACTATTAATGACTGGCTCCAGACATTTGATCAGATTGAGAAAGACCTTTATACCATCAAACAGAAAGAAAACCTGATTACTCTCAGCTCATCTTCAGGTGTTGAATTGACAATGGACCGGAAGGCGCAGATACTTCAGGATATAAAGACCATTAATTCATTACTGGAGGATAACAAAAAGAAAATAGCCTCACTGAATGCAAAGCTGAATAATTCAGGTAGTGAGATGAAGAGTTTAAAGGAGAGATTGGCTAATCTTGAAGTAAAGATGGAAGAACGTGAGACTGAGATATCAGCTTTGAAGACGGCACTGGTTGAAAAGGACTCAGAGATAGGACAGCTTAATAACCTTACTAATGAGTTGCAGGGAACTGTCGCACAACAGAAAGAGAGAATCGCTGACCAGGCCGGAGAGCTTAGCAAAGCGTTTCTTGCAACTGGCACCTATAAAGACCTGAAAGAGATGGGTCTTGTATCAAAAGAGGGAGGTTTTCTCGGATTGGGCAAAACGGAATCGTTAATTGGAGATTTTACAGATAGCCTGTTCTCCCAGATCGATATTAATGAAATGAAAACCATTCCTGTGAATTCAAGAAATGCAAAGCTTATCACCGAACACCCCTCGGACTCATATGAGTTGGTTCATTCAACTGATGACCATATCGCCTACATTGAGATAAAGGATCCGAATGAGTTCTGGAAAATATCGAAGTATGCTGTGGTTGAAGTTGTTAAGTAACGCAAAATTTAAAAACTCAGGAGATTCACTGAGTATTTCCAATTAATTCTATATAGCCTGGAGAGATTAAAATCACAGGGTTTTCAGGTTGGAGGGACATACATAGGTTAATTTGCTCATTACTGAAAGGAAAGTCACTCCGGGTACAAGAGAAGACACCAAAAGGTGCCTTCTCTTTGTATTTAACCGTACCGTGATGTAATCTCTGCAAAATTTCTTCAATAAAATTTGTATTTGTAAAAATTAATATTCTATATTTGCAATATATAAAGAACTTAAATATACTGTAATGATACCAACGGATCTAATCAAAGGGTCACTGAAGACCATAGTGCTGAAGCTGCTCGAAGAGAATGGCCGAATGTATGGTTATGAGATAACACGAAGAGTTGAAGAGCTCACCTCCGGCAAGATAATGCTTACTTATGGTGCCCTTTATCCGGTGCTCCACAAGCTTGAGAGTGAAGGGGTGCTGGCGACTGAGTCAGAGAACTTTAATAACCGGATACGCATTTATTACATGCTGACTGATAAAGGTCACTCAGTAGTGACAGAGAAGATAAAAGAGATGAAGATGTTCATCGAGTCTCTTGAGAACATCATTAACCCTCAACCCGGACTGACTTATGCCTGAGCTTAGTATTCAGAACGTAAACCAGATAAGTAATGACATCAGAAAGCAGGAGATTTCATTCTCGCATCTTGCTGATGAACTGATAGATCATTTATGCTGCGATGTCGAATACGAGATGAAGAAAGGTCTGAGCTTCAGTGAAGCCTATCACATGATAAAGGAGAAGATGGGTCATCGAAGGTTAAAAGAGATACAGGAAGAAACACTTTATGCAGTAGACACTAAATACAGAAAGATGAAAAACACAATGAAGGTTTCAGGCATCGCCGGGACTATAATGCTTGGCTTTGCCGCGTTGTTCAAGATCATGCACTGGCCACTGGCAGGTGTTCTTTTGGTTCTCGGGGCCCTGGCACTGGCTTTTGTCTTCATGCCCTCAGCTCTCACTGTTCTCTGGAAGGAGACACACAGCGGAAAAAGGCTCTTCCTTTATATATCAGCCTTTCTATCTGCGATGTTTTTCACTTTGGGAGTAGTCTCTAAAGTACAGCATTGGCCCGGAGCCGCGATACTTCTCGGCCTTGCTGCTATATGCGGGATCTTTTTCTTCCTCCCGGCACTTTTGGCCGGCAAGCTAAGGGAAACCGACAATCGCTCAAAAAAGATAATCTACATCCTGGGTGCCATCGGATTCCTGTGTTATGTCTTGGGGTTCTTTTTTAAGATTCAGCATTGGCCATTGTCAACCGTACTGATGATGTGTGGAGTGGTGATAATATTTTTTATAGTATTTCCATGGTATACCCGTCTAATATGGAAGGGGGAGGAAAATGTCAGTATGAATTTTATTTACATGGTCATAGGTTCTCTGGCCATAGGAATTCCGTCATTGATTATCACTATGAACCTTCAAAGAAACTATGACGGAGAATACTATTGGCATCAGGCTGAACAGCAGGCAATGTATGAATACAGGTTCTCAGAAAACCAGGCATTCATTGGTAACTGTAAAGATTCGGTCATTTCGCCGGTTCTGGCAGGAATCAATTCGAAGACAGCAGACCTGCTGAAAGTTATCAATGATATAGAAGCAGACATGATTGCCGAATCAGAAGGGAAACCCGGTATGCCTGCTGTGATTACCGGGCAGATAGCGCAGACCGGTAGCGGATCAATCATTCAGTACAACAATCTTAAAAGTCCGTTTCATCCTGCACCTTTCCGCGACTTCCTGCTTGAGGGATCCGAAACACGCATGGAGCTGGATGCTGCACTTAAAGAGTATTCCGGCTATCTGTCGAACCTTATGCCTGGAGGTGATTTCGGTAAATATGAAAAACTCCTTGA
>CAZGDJ010000003.1:24169-25238 GCA_964524635.1 uncultured Rikenella sp.
GGGATACTCATGCTGATTTTTGTGTTCGTTCCTATGGCTCTGAGAAATCATTACAGGACTGAAGGTAACAGACAAAACCTGGTATTATATATTGTGACCTGGCTGACATGCCTTGTAGTGTTCGGAGGGATGCTTTTCAAGGTGCAGCACTGGCCCGGCGCCGGAAAAGCAATGATGATTGCACTCCCGTTCCCGTATGTCGTATTTCTGCCTGTATTTCTTATTGTGACAGGACGGAATAAAAATTTCAATATTTACAATACGGTCTATGTTTTGTTCCTGCTTGCAGGCATCTCCGTATTCTCTGCCTTGCTGGCGCTTAATATTTCAAAGGACAGGATTGACGACAGCCTTAACTTATCACGAAACTACAACAGGGTTGAGCTGGCGTTAGACGAGGCTAGCTCTCCGGCCGGTCAAAACCCTGTCACAGAGAAGATAGATGACGTGCTAAAAATCATTGATGATTACCAGGCAAAGATATTCAATAACGAAGGCATTACCGAGGAACAGTGGATTAAGGATCCATGGAGCTTCCCAAGGCTTGAATCAGCAGAAATTGCATCTGATGTTTTAGTAGTATATGAAGGGAATAACCCATCATTTGATATGAGACTTGATAACGGTCTGAAAAGCCTTATCATGGAGGCTCAGAGCAGTGAAGGTTATGAAGATCTTGCCAAAGCAGCCCCGGCGATATTTGATTATGCAGAGTCTGCGGATCAGCCATATGGCTGGATGGTGGGGAAATTTACCGCAATACAGCGCGCCTGGTCGCTCATCTATCTTGACGGACTGGAGACCAATCTCAAGATGTTGAAAGCAGGGATGGAGTGATTGAGGAGTTTAGTCGTTGAGTCGTTTAGTTGTTTAGAAATATGTCCGCCTAAACGCCTTAACATCTAAACGCCTAAACATCTAAACACCTAAATGCTTTTCAGCAGCATCGGACAGCTCTCTTTTGCCTGATGCCTGTTTCTTATCTCTCTATTTAACTTTCCCCTCCTAAGTTAGTGTTCGACCCATGGACATAGGTAACAGGGGGTCACATACATCGGTAACAGTTTTT
>CAZGDJ010000004.1:0-7086 GCA_964524635.1 uncultured Rikenella sp.
CGCCGCCTCCAGTGATGTGTCATTTATCAGTTGCTGAATCTCCTCCTCAAGCAGATCATTGACATTATTGCTGAGAGGCAGGGGTATCAGTTCCAGCTGAATATGTCTTATTTTCAGTATAACAGGTAACAATGCAAGAACACCTGATGTACCTGCAATTAAAGCATCGAGGGTTTTTTCTTCAGGAGTTACCTCAAGGACAATCTTACCGCTCTGGTAGCTGCTTATATCAAGCTCAGGCTTTTCTTCACCGTTCAACCCTGAAAATACTTCCATGATGCCGTCCCAGAGTCCGGAATAGCGCTCAAGATCTGTTACATTGTGAACTGACAGTCGCCCTTCAAAATAGAGGTACATCGATGACTTCTCAATCTTTTCTAATGGCGGATTCGTTTCCGCAGGTATCACTACATCATATAACTGGATGAACTTGCCCAGGTTTTCTGAGAGCTTCGAATAGAGCTTTACTTTCTTTCCGAGATCAGCCTGCATTGCAGGATAATCTTTGTTTTCCGGAGAGACGAGCTTGTCAAGGTAATCTGCTGCCTCTTTTCCAAACAATCTGCCTGTATTTAGCTTTTCGAAAAGACTGTATGAGGCATAACCCCAGTCGGCCGGGTCACTGTCAAGGAGCACTTTGCGAAGTTTTTCTTTTTCTTTCAGGATTTCATCAAAGTAATTACCCTGCGAGTCTTTCGAAGCCTCCTTAATAGTATCTGAAAGCTTCCTGTAGCCTTCAGTAAGGGCAGGATCCTCAGCTTTTTCTTTCAGATAATTCAATACCTGTACTAGTGCTGTTATTTGCATGGTATGTTATTTTTCAATTGAACTGACAATAAATGGTGATTGTGAGGTGATTATCTATTTTCCGTCTATAGGTTGCTGTTTCTCAATCATTTTTTGTTTCACTTCTCCGGTAGCCGTATTATACTGGATCTTCCTTCCAAGGTTACCTCCGAGGCTCTGGCTTATAATCTGGATCTGCAATTCTTTCAGTGTCTCTTTTGCAACTGAGATATTGCGATCTCCGATCATGAACTGGGCTGTGCTGGCTTCAATAATATTTCCTCCGCCGAAAACCTTGGCAATCATATTTCTCTGCTGGCTTCCCAGGGATTGCATTTTCTCTAAGAGCTTATGTATGGCAATGTTCCCGAATTTAGGTGACGCAAGTCCCTGTCCGTTCCAGAAAGGAAGCATATAGTGGTTGATACCTCCGAAACAAAGAACTGTATCATAAATGCAAACAGCAACACAGGAACCGAGTATAGTACTTACTATGTACGGTTCCCTGCTGGCGAACAAAGTAGAGGGATAGAGGAAGTGTGATCCAGGTTCAGTCATTTTTCTTGGTTCTAGAACACCTGGTTTTCCTCTTCAAAAAATATTTCATTACCGTTGAGGGATGTTTTAAATGAATCTTCCATCTCAACAGCCTCAGGCAGATGTATCGTAAATAGTGTACCTTCTTCCTTGTCACTCTGGAATGAAATATCACCTCCAAGGAGGTCAAGCAATGACTTAACAATAGACAAACCAAGGCCATGCCCCCTGTTTATTGAAGTTATGCTTGTGTCAACCCTCTTAAACCTGTCAAAAATAAGCTGCTTGTATTCTTCCGTAATTTCAAGTCCGTAATCATGGACACCAATAAACAGCTCCAGATTTTCAAGCCAGACTTTTATTGTAATAGTACTGTTGTCTCGGCTAAACTTTACAGCATTAATAATAAGGTTTGAAAGTATGAGCTTCAGTTTTTCCGGGTCGGTCCTGAATGTGAATTCCTTTGCGCCCTCTTCCGGGAAATTAAACTGGAGATCAAAAGTGACCTTCTTCTTGTTTGCTTCGATCCTGAATGAATCTGTAACGCTTTTTACGAGATTCGGTATGTCAACTTTTCCAATTTCAGGATATACTTCTCCTGCTTCTATTTTCGCAGCGGCAAAGACATTCTTAAGCTGGAAATCAAGGGAGAAAGCTTCAGTATGAATCAGGGCGACCATTGAAAACACTTTCTTCCAGTTTTCCTTGTTAACGCTTAAAATATTCTTTGACAGGCCAAGGATAGAGGCAAAAGGATTAACAATTTCATTTGTAATGTTTGAAATGAAATGGCTTTTGAGGCTCTCTGATTCCTCCAGCTTTTTATTGACTGCCAACAGTTTGTCATTGAGTTCTTTCAGCTCTTCAAGTGCACGTGCATTCTCAGTCATTCTGATACGCAGTTCCTCAAGCAGCTCTTCATCCGTCATTTTATTCATTTTTCTCCTTTTCTCTATTTAAATCTTTCTGAATATTGTTGGCCTTATTTGCCTCAGAGGCACAGCCATATTGGTTATTGATTCTGAATGTCCGAGGAAAAAATACCCGTCGTGCTTCAGTTTTGACGCAAGTTTGCATATCACTTCCTGCTGAGTTTCACGGTCAAAATAGATAAGTACATTACGGCAGAAAATTATGTCAAATTCTCTCTCAACAGAGTAGTGCGAATCCATGAAATTCAGTCTTTGGAAAGTCACTTTAGACCGTATATCCGGTACCAGCCTGACAGTTTTGCTTTGATGATCTTTGCTTTTGAGGAAATACTTATGTTTAATTGAATAGGGTATCATTGAAATTCTGTCTTCAGGATAAATTGCCGTTGCTGCTTTCTGGAGTATTCTCAGTGAGATATCGGTGGCAAAAATCTCGAAATCATATTCGGGATGTTTTTCCAGAAACTCCTTCATCACAATTGCAATTGTATAAGGCTCTTCACCGCTGGAACACCCTGCGCTCCATAGTCTTATTGTCTTGTGGGCAGGTCTTTTATCCTCACATAATTCCGGCAGAACAGTGCTTGTAAGGTAATCGAAGTGAGTTGCTTCCCTGAAAAAGTCTGTTTTGTTAGTGGTAATGAGGTCGATCATTTTAATGATCTCATCCTCAAGGCCTTCCTTACTGAAAACAAAGTCAAGATACTCTTTGAATGATGCCATCTTCAGGTCAGAGACTCTTTTCTGGAGTCTTCCCTGAAGCATTATCTTCTTAGGATAAGGCATTTTAATTCCCAGTTCCTCATAGATAAAGGAGCTAAGCCTGCTGAAATCTTCATCGGTAAGTTTAAATCTGAATACGTCGTGTGTAAAAAGTTCCATTTTACTGTGATTTCATCTGACCGGCTTTTCTCTTTCTGAATATCAATTCTGGATCTGGTGAGTAATTAAGACTAAAACTGATTTTCAGAATTGTTCGTAGTTATTATCAAGCTTGTCTTTCCCCATATTAATTGTTATTCCTTTTCTGGAGCCGGTTGTTGTCGGTGCAGGTCTTTTTTCAATTTCAGAATAAACATTGCTTTTCTGAATATCAGGTTTATTTACTTTACCAGCGCCCTGTATCCTTTTTTTTGTATCATCAGCTGTAATTTTAAAGAATGAGATAAGGTCAATCAGCTGTTGTGCCTGGCTGGCAAGTTCCTCTGAACCGGTAGCCATCTCTTCTGATGCAGCGGCATTTTGCTGAGTGACATGGTTCAATTGCTGTATTGCGTTATTTACCTGTTCAGCACCTGAGTTTTGCTCAATGCTTGCTGCAGTGATTTCCTGTATAAGTTTTGCTGTTTTAGCTATTTCAGGAGAGAGAGCTACCATCATTTTGCCTGCCTCTTCTGTTGTTCTTACACTTGTTTTAGTAAGAGCATCGATTTCCACTGCCGCAACCTGGCTTCTTTCAGCCAATTTACGAACCTCGGCGGCAACAACGGCAAAGCCTTTGCCATGCTCACCTGCTCTTGCTGCTTCAACTGCCGCATTAAGTGCGAGGATGTTAGTCTGGCGTGCTATCTCACCAATTATTGATACTTTGTCGGCAATTTCCTGCATGTACTTAAGAGTCTGTTCTGAGGCATCACTTACTCTGTTTATGCCATCAGCTGCAGTAAGGGCAATCTTTTCTGTCTGCTGGGCATTGTCAGTATTCTGCTGTATATTAGCTGCCATCTCTTCCATTGATGATGATACTTCTTCGGCAGATGATGCCTGCTCTGAAGCGCCCTGGCTCATTGTCTGAGAGGTTGAGCTCATCTGCTGACTTGAAGCAGAGATATTTCCGGCAGCTGTCTGAAATTCAGAAATAATATTTGATGTAGAGGTGACCATATCTTTCAGAGACTGAATAAGGTCATCATTCTCAGATCGTTTTGCCAGGTCTACGGTAAGATCACCGTTAGCTATCATCCTTGCTTTTTCGGTTATTTCATTCAGAGTACTGATAAGTGTATTAAGGTTCCTGATGATTATATTGAAATCACCTTTGTACGTATCAGTTATTAGCGGAGGCATATTTCCGCCAGATATTTTATCAATGTAATCAGCGGCTACCTGCATGGGCATCACAACGGCATCAAGAGTATCATTCAGACCAATGGTAATATCACGGAATTCCCAGTTTGTTTCCAGGGCGTTAGCTCTGGTGCTAAGCTTTCCTTCAAGAACCTCTGCAACCACATTTCTGAATTGCATTTTAATAGAACGGAGGATACGCATGATGCTGTGTGCTGAGAGATAGGAGGTTAGAAATCCAAAACCAAAACCGCCGATAAGTAATACAATAACCCATATAATAGATCTCTTGCCATGGGCAACATTTGCGAGGAGTTCTGTTTTTGTAGTCTCGTTCTCCTTTTCAATAAGGGCATTTATAATGTCATTTGCCTTTAGGGCTATCTCCCTTTCCGTAATAGTAGCATCTACACCACGTTTGTCAAGGGCCAGAACTTCAGGAGAGAATTCATCATACCCGGAAGCAAAAAGACCGTCACGCTCTTTTGCAATTGCAATGATCTCGTTATCAGCTTCCAGCAGCTGTTTCTTGACTTCAAGAAGGTCTCTCCACATCTTTTCTTTTTCTGCATTTCTATCCAGGGCTTCATAACCGGCCACGGCTTTCTCCGATCCCTTCATTCCAAAATCGATGCTCTGATATTGAGCTTCGATTAGATCTGCTGTTTTCATGCCCGGAACAAAGAGAGCACGTTCTGAGACCATTATGAATAACTGGGCCTCTTTCAATCCGGCCAGGTATTGCACAGCGGGTACCTGACGTTGTATCAGGCCTGCATTTGCCTGCAATGTTGTTTTGATACCGCGTATACCTGTCAAACCTATAAAAATGGCTATAATGTATAACAGGACAAAGCCTATTATCATCTTCATTCTTACTCCTAATTTCTTAAACATAGCGCACCTCCTGGTATTTTAGTTTTTCTATCGTTTAATAATCCGGCATTCAGTAGTAACCCTGTTAAAGGACCATTTACTAGCGGGCCATCCTAAAATCTTTCATAATTTGAATCAAGGTTATCCTTGCCCATGTTAATATTTACGCCTTTCTGGATCTTTGGCTGCTCGGGTTTTTTCTGGACTTTCTTTTCAGAAACCACCGTTGAATGTGTCGGTGTCTGTTCCTTAGTTACAAGGGGTTTTTGTTTCCTGGCAGAGTCTTCCTCTATCTTGAAGAATGAGATCAGCTCCATAAGCTGTTGTGCCTGTCCGGCAAGCTCTTCAGAACTGGTAGCCATCTCTTCTGATGCAGCAGCATTCTGTTGAGTCACGTGATTCAATTGCTGGATAGCATTGTTTACCTGTTCAGCGCCTGAGTTCTGTTCGATGCTGGCTGCGGCAATCTCCTGAACCAGTTTGGCAGTCTTGCTTATTTCAGGAGCGATTGCTGCGAGGAGTTTACCTGATTCTTCAGTGGCTCTTACGCTGTTTTTTGTAAGACTGTCAATCTCGACAGCTGACACCTGGCTTCTTTCAGCTAATTTACGGACTTCGGCAGCCACAACGGCAAAGCCTTTTCCATGTTCTCCTGCCCGAGCCGCCTCAACGGCTGCATTAAGTGCAAGGATGTTTGTCTGACGGGCTATCTCCCCGATTATTGAAACCTTGTCTGCAATATCCTGCATATATTTCAATGTCTGATCTGAAGCATCATTCACATTGTTGATGCCATCAGCAGCAGCCAGCGCAATCTTTTCAGTCTGCTGGGCATTCTCAGTATTCTGCTGAATATTAGCAGCCATCTGTTCCATTGAGGATGAAGCTTCTTCAGCAGATGATGCCTGATGAGATGCACCCTGGCTCATCACCTGCGATGTTGAGCTCATTTGCTGGCTTGAAGCTGAGATATTATTGGCCGCAGTCTGGAACTCTGTAATAACATTGGCAGTTGATTTTACCATATCATTCAGAGACTTCATCAGTTCATCCTTTTCTGAGCGTTTCTTCATATCAACTGTCAGGTCTCCGCCGGCAACAAGCTTTGCCTTTTCAGTGATTTCATGTATGGTATTAATGAGTACGTTCAGGTTATTGATGATTGTATTGAAGTCACCTTCATATTTATCAGTTATCACCGGTGGCAGATCACCAGAAGAAACCCTTGAAATGCATTCAGACGCCACATTCAGCGGATTAACAACTGCATCAAGTGTGTTATTTAAACCGACAGTGATCTCACGGAATTCAAAATTTGTATCCATGACTTCAGCTCTGTTCTTCAGGTTACCTAAAAGCACAGATTCAACAACATCTTTAAACTGTTTGTTGATCCCCTTGATGATCTTCTCAATATTGCTGGGAACATACCAGTAGAGCAGCAAGGCAATGGCAACGGCGAAAATAGTGAATATGATCAGATTATTGATCATAAATTTCGACGATTTGGCTTTAGCGTTAAATTCCTGTGATGAAGAATCAATCGTATTTTCAATTATCGTTAACAATACATTGAAGGCCTCGTCTGATACTTCCTTGAGAGCGTCATTTGAAGATGATATTTCTTCATCTATCATCATTACCTGAGGATCTGATTCAGATAGCCCTAATGCAATGAGTTTATCTCTCTCCTCAGCAAGGTAAAGAGCATCATCAATGGCCTGGTTCATTTTTTTAAGCTTTGGCTTGAACTGTTCATCCCAGTTCTTTTGCTCTTCCTCAGGTTTAGGTACTGAATCATAAAGAATAAGATTGTCATTGACAATTTTCCTGGAGGTGGCAACGAGATCATACTGCGCCTGTCTCAATTCCGGTGTCATATACTGGG
>CAZGDJ010000004.1:7138-23677 GCA_964524635.1 uncultured Rikenella sp.
TGATATGAATTAGATTTAACCTCTTCCAGGTAAATGATCTTCGGCATGTTATTCAGTGCCAGTTCTTCATATGCCTTGGTTGTCTTGGATGTTCCTATGTAACCCAGGAGAGCAAGTACGATTCCAAAGAGAACCAATAATCCAAAACCGATTATCAGTTTTGTCCTAATTTTCATTCGATCTAACATTTCAAGAATCTTTATAGTGTATTATTTATTTTTTACTTTCAGTTTCTTCATTGCTTTTTTCAAGTTGTTCCTTGAAATCAATCACTTCATCTGTTGAAAATACCTTATCGATATTAAGGATCATGATGAATTTGTCATCTATGTGCCACATACCGTCGATGAAGCCTGAGGTGTATTTGGCTCCAATGGTTGGGGCTGGGGATATCTCATTGTTCTTCAGTTCAAGCACCTCCTTGACGGCATCTACCAGTGTTCCAATAAGGATCTGATCTCCGTTCAGGTCAATACTCAGCACAATAATACTTGTATCAACTGTAGCCTCTTTTTCTGGCAGACCGAATTTAAGCCTCAGGTCAACCACAGGTAACACAGTGCCTCTCAGATTTATGACACCTTTCATATATTCAGGAGACTTGGGTATCTTTGTGATGCTGCTCATCTCCAGGATGTTAATAACCTTAGATACATTTATTGCAAACACTTCCTCGCTCAGTTTGAATGAGAGATATGTTTGTACCCCGTTGTCTTTTTCAATACTCATGATCTATTATTGGTTTAATTTTTATTTTATCCTTTAAAGCTAATCTCAGTCAAATCCTGATTCTAAATTCTTTGTTCCTTTTATTTGCTTTGCGTATCAGTTCTAAAGAAAGAGATAAGTTCAATAAGCTGCTGAGCCTGACCTGACAATTCCTCAGACCCGGTGGCCATTTCTTCTGAAGCGGCTGCATTCTGCTGAGTCACATGATTAAGTTGCTGAATAGCATTATTAACCTGTTCTGCACCAGAGCTTTGCTCCATACTGGCTGCGGCAATCTCCTGCACCAGCTTGGCTGTTTTACTTATTTCCGGTGCAATTGCTGCAAGAAGCTCACCTGATTCTTCAGTAGCCTTTACGCTGTTTTTTGTCAGGGTATCGATTTCAACAGCAGCTATCTGGCTTCTTTCGGCTAGCTTGCGTACCTCAGCTGCAACAACAGCAAATCCTTTTCCATGCTCACCGGCCCGGGCGGCCTCAACAGCCGCATTAAGTGCAAGTATATTTGTCTGACGCGCAATTTCACCAATAATGGAAACCTTATCAGCAATTTCATGCATATATTTAAGTGTCTGGTCAGAAGCATCATTTACCCTGGTGATGCCGTCAGCAGCAACTAGAGCTATTTTTTCAGTCTGTTGAGCATTATCAGTATTCTGTTGAATGTTGGCAGCCATCTCTTCCATAGATGATGAGACCTCTTCAGCTGATGAAGCCTGCTCTGAAGCACCCTGACTCATCTGTTGTGAAGTCGAGCTCATTTGCTGGCTTGATGCCGAAATATTTCCGGCTGCAGTCTGAAATTCCTTTATAATACGGGCATTGTTCCTGACCATTTCAGTCAGTGATTGCATCAGTTCATCATTGTCTGAACGCTTTTTCAGATCAACAGTCAGATCTCCGTCAGATACCAGTCTCGCTTTTGATATAATATCATTAAGCGATGTAATGAGTGTGTTAAGACCATTAATAATGATTTCAAAGTCACCCTTATATTTTTCCATTATTGCAGGGGGCATGTCACCGATAGAAATACGTGACAGATAGTCGACCGCAATACTGAATGGATGGATTACCGCATCAAGAGTCTTGTTATAACCGATTGTGATATCCCGGAATTCTGGGTGGGTCTCCTCAACATTAACCCTGGTTCTCAGGTTACCGTCAAGAACTGAATCAACCACACTCCTGATCTGCTTGTTTATTTTTCCAATTATTGATTGGATACTGTTACCAATATATGAACCCAGCAGAATAGCGAGCACAATACTGATAAGAACAACAATACCGATTACGCTGGTTGATTTTCTGATCTCTGTTAATAGATCCGATTTATAAATGGTTGTTGCAACATAAAGCTCAGCTTTTGGATAGTACTTAAAATACTGGTACTTTGTCTTTCCTTCCCATTGGTATTCCGTCTTCCCCTCTCCCAGGGCAACCATCTCCTTAAAGAAAGCCTCATCAGCTATACTTGAACCTTCAGAGGTTGGATGTATTACGAACTTGCCTGTTTTATCAACCACATAAGGGTATCCGTTTTCAAAATATTTTTTATTGTGGAAAGTGTTTTTAAGATCATCCAGATTCTTTTCCGGTATTCCGAAGTAATAAGCACCAACTACTTCATCGTTCACAAAAAGTGGCTGGTAATAAGTCAGGTACCATTCATTCATGATAATTGCCCTGCCTTTATATATCTCACCCCTGTTCAGAGTTTTAACTACCTCAGATGAGTTTGGAACATACGTGTCAATTGCCCTTTTTCCTGAGGCATCGGTGATGTTGGTGGAAATCCTTAAATAACCGCTTCCAAATCTCTGAAAGATAGTATTGGTGCCGTGGGTGATGCTGCCAACTTTATCCACAAAATCATAATTATGGAACAGCGGAGTCTTGTCGTGCATTAATGCTGGTATTTCAATTCTGATTGAGTTACCCGTTGTCTGGTCAATTGCATCAACAGTTATCATGTCAGAATTTTGAAATGATATTTCACCCTCAGACAGCAGGAGTGAGCATGCCAGTTCTCCGCTTGCTTCTGAAACATTCTGATTCTCAGACACCTGCAGGTCAATAGTGTTTGTCAGATCATTAACCTGCTCAAAGAGCCTGGTATCAGCATCAGCAATGGCGAGTTTTTTTTCGTGGAATATGTTATAGATACCGAAAGCAATCATAATAACACTTACCATAATGCTCAGTCTCAGACTGATCAAAGTTCCGATCCGCAATTCTTTCCTCTTTCTCATTCGATTCTTTATTTCCTGTCAGCAGAGCACTTCAGATTTCACATTAATAATATCTATCTTAAGCTATCCACGTCAGATTTTCTGTATCTTATCTTTTACATAATTGATTTTTGGTTCTGATAATTAAACTGGTTTATAATCTTATTCGGATCAACAACAAGGGCTACAGTCCCGTCGCCAAGTATTGTTGCTCCTGAAATAATATCCTGCCTCTTGTACATAGTCCCGAGGGATTTGAGAACAGCCTGGTATTCACCTACTACCTTATCAACTGCAAGTCCGATTCGCACATCCCCATATTCAATTACAATTACCTGTTCAAGTGCCGGACAATGCGTAGTAAACCCGAATTCATTTCTCAGGTAGATAAATGGTATGTGTCCGTCATTAACATAAATAAGGTTATTAACAGCATTTACCAGGGCCTCATGCTTAAACTCAAAGCATTTGTTTATTGAAGACAGCGGAATTACAAAATATGCATGATCTATGGAAACCAGCAAGCCATCAATTATTGAGAGGGTTAGCGGTAACTTTATTGTAATTGTTGTTCCTTCCTTAATGGTGGTATCAATACTAACCTCACCCCGCAGGTCAGCGATTTTGTTTTTAACAACATCCATTCCTACACCCCTGCCGGAGATATTGGTTACATTCTCTGCTGTTGAAAAGCCGGGGAGGAAAATAAAATCAAGAATTTCTTTTGTTGAAATTGACGATTCGGTTTGAATAAGACCTTTTTTGACAGCGTGCTGGCGAATCTTATTGACATCAATTCCGGCTCCGTCATCAGATACCTGGATAAAAACATTAGACCCGGAATGGAATGCCCTGAATTTTATTGTTCCCTGTTCAGGCTTACCTAGTTTCTTTCTTATCTCAGGTTTCTCAATGCCATGATCAATACTGTTCCTGATAATATGCATTATTGGGTCTATCAGCCCTTCGATCATTGTCTTATCAAGCTCAATTTCGGTTCCTTCAGTATGGAAGGAAATGTCTTTTTTCAGATCCTGTGACAGCTCCCTGACCAGTCTCTGAAAGCGGGTGATCATGTTTTCAATAGGGATCAGCCTTATAGAAAAGGTACTGTCACGAAGCCTGCGCGATAATTTTTCAACGTCCTCAGCCACTTCAAGTAACTCCTTGTTGTTGATCTTTTCAGCCACAAGGCTTAAACCTGCCTGAGTTGTAACCAATTCACTGACAAGGTTTATCAGCTCGTCAAGTTTATCGGATGAAACCCTGATACTTGAAATGTTCTTTTGCTTTGATGCATCAGGCGAAACTCGGTTTTCAGCGGTTTCATTTCTTTTTTCTGAAGCCGGATTAAGAATTTCCTTAATTTTCTGAATGCCGATCCCCTGTTCAATATCCCCAATTTCCTTTACTTTAGAACAGAAACTGTCATTTACAAGGAGATTTTCATCACTGAGTTTCTGAACATCAAGGGTACAACTATCCTCGGCAAAAATAAATACTTCGAAAATCTTTTCAATTTCCTCTTTTGTTGCCAGTATTATTTCCCAGGAGACGTAGCATTTTTCCGGATCCAGATCATCAAGAGGAGGGAGGAGCTCAAAGTCAGGGAAGGCAAGGTAATCACCCAGCGCCTTAAAGTCTTCAACAAGGAATAGAGGATTTGTGCCATTTGTAAGGATGTCAGGATGAGGCTGGAAGTGAATGTAAAAGGTGCTTATTCCGACTGGTTCTGCATGCGTTTCCTGTGGTTTTTCCGGTGATGTCTGGCTCTTTCCCTGAACAACCATGTTGATCTTCTCAAGCATGATCTTATGGGTAGCCTGAACATCGCTCCTCTGGCTCATATCTTCGTCAAGCAGGTTCCTTATATGATCTACCGATTCAAGAGTGAGGTCCATCAGTTCAGCAGAGACCTTCATTTTTCCATTACGAATAAGGTCATATATTGCTTCAAGCTGATGGGTATACTGATCAATAAGGTTGAAACCAAACATTGCACTGTTGCCCTTGAGGGTGTGCATTATCCTGAAGATCTTCTCAATAAGCCCTTTGTCCTCAGTGTGAACATCCATCTTAAGAAGAGCTGCTTCCAGGTCATTCAGCAGATCAAGAGCTTCCTCAACGAATTTCTTCCTGAAGTTGTCCATCACCTCATCACTTTATTTATTGCTTCTATCAGTTTGGCCGGGACAAAAGGTTTAATGATCCATCCGGTTGCTCCGGCCTCCTTGGCTTCCATTTTTTTTGCAGCCTGTGATTCTGTGGTGAGAAAGAGAATGGGGACTGTCTTATAGTCTGCATTGCTTCTTACTGCCTTAATAAACTCAATCCCGTTCATTACAGGCATATGAAGGTCAGTGAGGATGAGATCAATCGGGCCTTTGTCCATTTGTTTCAATGCATCCTGACCGTCCTCTCCCAAAAGCACTTTATACCCCTCATTTTCAAGGGTAAAACTTACTATTTCTCTGATGCTTTCTGAGTCGTCAACTACAAGTATTGTCTTTGCCATAATTGGTGAAATTTATTTATTATAAAGTATTATCAAATCCTGTATTAAGTAACAAACGCTCTATATCCTGAGACAATTCGGAAGTAACAGTTACTTTCTTGCCCCTGCCTGAAAGTGCATCTCTCAACGCCCTGATGTTCTGAATGGTAGTTATATCAAGCTTCTCAACGTTTTTCAGTTGCAGTGTGATAATATCAGAGTTGAATTTTAATGTTTTAAGAGTATTTCTTATTGCCTCGGTATATTTGATACCCAGATCACCCTCAAATACAATAGTCTGGCCTTTTGAGCCCTTATTCAGATTCGTAATGCTGAAAGGTTTGTTCTTCATTTATTATTGCTTTAAAAGAATTCAATATCGTCTTCCTGCTTGTTCTCTTCAGGTGCTATGGTTGTTTCATCACCTGTGACAACCTTGTCATGAATGATCCTTTCACTCTCCATAGTGTACTTTGTCTTAATTTCTTTGAGATTTTCAGCCTTCTCCTCGCTTGTTTCGGCTGACTGTGGTTTCAGCCTGTAGTTAATGTCGTTTAACCTGCTTATCACTTCTTCAACAATTCTCTCGAAGTAATCATAGTAATCAGCCTGGTTGATTACATTTTCTATTTTTTCAAGTATATAGTTATTAAGATCCCTGTTTTGAATTAGAACGTTATCAAGCTCTTCATTGTCTTTATCAAGAGTATCAAGTATCCTGCTTATATTTACCATAAGCATTACCCGGTCCTGCTCAAGCTGACTTCCCCAGTCTTCAAGGTTATCAATATTGGAGAGTTCTTCAGAATACTTCTTTAACTCTTCAATTTTTTCAGCTATTTCATTATTTCTTATTGTAATCTCTTTCGCAAGGGAGGATATTTGTGAAAGGACACTGGTTCCATCACCTTTCTCTTTTGTTTTAATTATCTCCATCCCGCTCATTTCTTTCAGCGGGTTGCTAATTTCCGTTTCAATAGCTTCAGCAATGCCATCAAGTTTTTTTCTGGCTGAGAGGTACTCAACATTCATTCCCCTGAAATTATTGAGATCAAGGAGAATCATGCTTTCGTCCAGTTTGTTCCTGATCTGTTTAAGCAAAGTGATTTCTGAATCGTTATCCTTATAAGAAAACTCGCTTGAAATGTTGGAAATGATAGTAAGGTCATCAGCTATGCCCTGAAAGTTTTTTGTGATTACTTCAAGTGCATTCTGGTATTCTTTACTCACGAGTAGCAATTGCGCCGCCTGCAGACCGGCAATATCACCTATTTTATGATAGTCTTCCGCAACCCTGCTCATCTCAGCCTTCTTTTTGGCCATTGCGTTGTTCAGGTCGTTTATTATTGCTGAGTGGGAGGTTTGAATATGTTCTATTTTCTGACGTATAATATCATGATACTGAAGATGGGTAATGATATTATTTATACTTGTTGAAGAATTCTTTGTTTTCTCTTTTAGCACAGGGAACTGCAGCTTTGACTCCTGGTTCTTTGTCAGAACCACACTAATATCTGATTTGATATCTTTTGAGAGGTTCAAAAAAATTCTTAGTGACTTTTCAATTTTAATTTCAAGATGGTCAATGTTATAGACAATCTGTTCACGGAATCTGTCAACCTGGGTACTTATCTTTCCCAACGCGAAGTGTATTTTTTGCATTTCATTATCCCACCTCTCCAGTTCTTCCTTCCATTTGCCGTCAGTTTCTTCATAACTTGAAATAAGGTTGTAGTTTGACAGAAGGAATTTAAAAGTGGTAAGGTCCTGTTTGATATTCCGAAGAGAAATAGTCAGTTGGGTGGATCTGGTTGTTACCTCCTTAAGTATCTGTATTTTAATTGCATCATCCTCTTTGATGCGGATTCTGCACTCTTCAAGTCTTTCGTGGATCTTCCCAAGCTCATCAATAAGATCTATATCCGTCTTTCCTGCAATAGTCTCAAGTATCCTGAAGGCATTATCAGAGATGGTATGTGTTTTATTATAATAATCCTTCAGATAGTTGTTCAGACTTAGAAAATCCTGTGACGATTTCTCATGAAGGTCGTTTATCTTTTTATCTATTTCGGAGAATGTTGCAATCAATTCAGCTCTTGTTACTCCTTCAAGGTTCTCCTTATCCATCGGGTTAAATTTTTCTTATTAGTTAAAAAAGATCTACTGAAATTTTCTGCGCAAAAATTGTGAATGTGGTTTGGTTTTCAATCCTGGCTCTTGTAAGTGTGGCAAGCAGGTCAATAGTATTGCCGTTAAGATCCGCAAATGAAATCTCTGTTCTGACATGTATCTCTTTGCTGGTTCCGTTACTTAAGTATGTTGCTGTAATGTTGTTATCTTTCGTGACCAGTTCGATAGGCATAAGAGTAGTGATTGGTTTCCCAAGCACATTTTCTCTTTGAATACCCCATATCTCTTCAGCTGAATGGTTGAAGTATTCGACAATTCCATTCTGGTTGAAGCTTATCACTCCATCAACACAACCTTCAAGAACAGCAATATTCTTAGCTTTCTCAGCTTCAATATCCTCTATTTTCTTTATCAGGCCTTTGCTTGCTTCGTTCAGTTTCTCACTCAGGTTTTGTTTAATATCCTCCAGTTCAGAAGTGTAGGTTTTAAGTTTCTCGCCCTGTGATCTCAATTCTTCAGCCTGTCTCTGCGCTTCGAGCTCTGCCTTTTTCTTTTCAGTGATATCCTCAGCCAGCTTGATAACTTTATAAGGTTTGCCATGTTTGTCAAGAGCCGGGGTATATGAGGCATTGAGCCATATCTCCCTTCCGTCTTTGGTTATGCGTTTGAAGTCACCCCGCTGAAGAGTCCCTTTGTTCAGTTCTTCCCAGAACTTATTATAAAGTTCAATAGGCTCATTGGCCTTGTCTGCAAAAATTCTGTCGGTCTTGTTCTCTATTTCTTCAAGCGAGTATCCCATCATTTCAAGGAACTTCTGGTTGGCATCAATGATCCTTCCCTCAAGGGTGAATTCAACAGTAGCCAGTGTATTGTTTATTGCAGTGAAGATACCAATGCGCTCAACTTCCCGCTGCTGCATTTCTTCTTGTGTGGCATTCATTTCCTCGAAGTTCTGCCGCATCTCTTCTTCCTGAGTCCTGAGTTCTTCAGTAAGTTTCTGGGAGTCTCTTAAAAGCTTCTGGGTCTGTTTGTTAATATTAGTGCGTGAAATTGTGGAGGCAACAATCTCTGCCAGTTTTTCAATAAACTCTACCTCAAAGGTTTCATACTGTTTAAAACCCGCAAATTCCATAACGCCAAAAAGCTCATCATGAAAAAGCAGCGGTACAATCAGAAGACTCCTGGGATTTGCATCTCCCAGCCCTGATGTAATTAAAACATAATTCTCAAATACATCTATCAAATATATTATTCCTTTTTCTATCGCCGCCTGCCCAACAAGTCCCTCGCCAATTTCTATTGTTCTGGTGATATACTTTTTTCTATCCCAGGCGTAACATGAAATCATTTCAAGGAAAACCTTTTCCTTCTGCTCTTCATTAAGCAGGAATATAGCACCCTGGTTTGCGTTCAGGTATTTAACAAGGTTTGAAAGAAGTTTATCTGAGATGATCTTAAAATCATCAGTGTTTTCTCTCAATATGGCCTCAAATTTTGTTATCCCCTCGGTTGACCACTTCCTTATTGTCTCCTCTGAAGCGAGCTTACTCAGTTTGTTTCTAAGACCCGTAACCGCATAGCCAAGCTTATCATGGTCACTAAGTACAGTGTGTTCTATACTCAGGTCTCCATCTCCAATTTTCTCAATATAATCAGCAAGGTTAAGCTGGTTCTGAATTATATTGTCAATCGAGTTAGCTATTTCTCCAAGCTCATCATTACTTTTATATCCGGTTTTCTTTGAAAGGTTTCCGCTTGAAGCTAATGACGATACTTCTGATATTTTTTTTACAGGATTATTGACATAGACAGTGAAGAGCCTCTTAATAATTACCAGCGCAAAAGCCCAGACAATCACTACTAACACAATAGAAGTTATCTGCTGAAATAAAATATCGCGTGAGAGATTTTTTAAAACAAAAACTATTCCGGCGGCAACAATTAAGACAAAAAGAGTGATCAGGTAATTAATCTTTGACTGAAGGCTGTAACGGCTCATTTTCATTTTATCAACAGAATAGATATATAATAATCCTCATGAGTGTTACATAAACACCTATGCTTCAATATATTAATGTACAGGGTTTATGCAATTAATTATTTTTGGTCAGTCTTTGTCTAATATTGCCAATAGTTTCTCCAATCTGTTTAATCTGTTCTTCACTAATATTCACAGTTGATGTGCTTTTATCAACAATCACAAGTCTTCCATCAATTTCCACCGATTCAGGCTCATGATAATCGTATGTAATTGATATTTTGTCATAAATGGCTTTAAGAGAGGTGAGGTCTGTAATCAGCTTTTGGAAATACTCATCTCTCTTGTAGGCTGAGAGTCCAAGTATAAGCTGATCAACTATCACTTTCTGGTAACCTACCCATTCAATGAGTTCCTTGTTGTTTGTCTCATTTATAACCCGGGTTGCAATAGTAAGACTTTCAGTCCAGGTGCCGGTTACCATCAAAATGCTCAGGTTGCTTCTTTTCTGAGCCCTGAGAAAGGCGTCCATTTTATTGAAAGTATTTGTTGATATGTAGATTAAAGAATCGATTTTATCACTTTGAGATGCCATTCTTTTTATTGTTGTGAAGTCAAAGAATTGCCCAACGTTAATATCATCAGCGAGGCCTTTTATTGTGGTTAGTGTATTTAAAGCCAGGTAGGATTTCTCATACATGTTTATGTATCCGATATCTCCACTATAGATGCCAATATTCATAGCTTTCTCCTGGTCAGTGGTATATAATTTGGAGTTGTCAAGTTTGTTCAGGAGTCCGTCATTGAATTTTGATCCTGACTGCATTATGACCATTGCAACTTCAAGGGGAGAGGGTATTGATTCAATAATTGAATTCAGTGATTCGGCTGATATTTCAAGCCCGCCTTGCTGTTCACTTTCATCCAGAATTGAGTCGATGCTGACCTTGTCTTTCCCGGTTTTATTGCCGCAAGACATTAATGCCAGACAGAGTGCGATTACAATAAAAGATCTTATTTTCATGAGGGGATAATTTTAAGATTTTTCTAATTATTTGGAGTTATTCTTTTGTAAAGCCTAAAATGCAAAGTCCACATCCGCTTTTAGAGCCCTGAAATGTGGTTTGTATGTAGTATACACCTGTTGTTGAACAGGTATAGACAAGGTTTGGGTAATATTTGTCCTGAGCTTCATCATAAGTACTGGCTATGAGGTTATGCCCTCTGTCAAAAAGATTGACAACCATTTTCCCTTTGTCAACATGCTGATCACAAACGACAAGCATGTATTTTGATCCTTTGCTGAAGACATAGGAGTATTCAGATGCGGGTTTTTTCTTATCCGGGGTTACGTTAAATGATTTAATATAATTGTATGTTCCTAGGTTTGATGCACACTGATCAAGGAACATATCAGTTTCACATTGCCCGTATCCTGCGCTGGAGAAAAGTATCGCTGCGAGCAGCAAAAGAAATCGTGTTTTATCAAATATTTTCATAAGCCTTTTTTTTGGTTGACATTAAGTTTATCAGGTGTGCGATATTTACATCAAAGCTATTGTTTATCAGGAAGGGGGAGATAAGAGGTTATACCCGATCAGTGGATAGAAACACCTGTTTCGGCCAGGTGGATATACGTGCCGGATCCGGGTAATAGTACCTGGTCTCAAATCAGATTTCAACGAGGTTGTTTTTAAGTGCATACATTACTAAGCTTACTGAATTTCTAACACCTGTTTTTTTTATCAGGTTTGATTTATGTCCTTCAATTGTTCGAAGGCTAAGGAATAACTTTTCAGATATCTCTGCATTGGATAGGCCCAGACAGATCATCTTCAAAATTTCTGATTCTCTTGGTGTGAGGTGTATCTCCTGGTGAGCAGACGGTCCTTTAAGACTTTTGTCCCTGTTGAGATTTAAGATTATGTTTTTAAGAAGCTTCTGTGAAAAGTAGTTTTCCCCTTTTATGACAGTGTTTATAGCGTTGGCCAGCTCATCCTTGCCAGATTCTTTAAGTATATATCCTGAGACACCGGCTTGTATCATCTTGTAATAATACTCCTCGTCGCAGAACATTGTTAAAGCAATGATTTTCAGGTCTGGCTTCTTCTCCAGGGCTTTTGCAGTGGCGGCAATCCCATCAAGCCCTGGCATGGAAATGTCCATCAGTACAACATCAACTGTAAGTCTATCAAGTAGTTCAAGAAACTCAAGGCCGCTTGATGCTTCCCCAACAACCTCAAAACCATCCATCTGGGAGATCACAAAATGCAGACCCTCGCGAAACATTTTATGGTCATCAACCAGTAATATTTTATGCTTGGGCATCACCTGTCATAAATATATGCCAAGGTAATTAAAAAACCACTTAATAACAATAGGTTTATGAACAGAGATTACATCTTAACCATATGCCCTGCAACGGGTATTTTTATTCGTGCAATAAATCCCTTATGAGGTTTGTCATTAAATGATACTTCACCCCCCAGCGATTTGACCCGGTTAAGAATATTGGTTATTCCTCTTGAAAGCTTCTTGCCAAGGGCTTTTTCGAGATTAAAACCAACCCCGTCGTCTGAATATAAAAGCGTAAGGTTCTCCTCTTCAAGGCTGAATTCTATACTTACTCTGGTTGCATTGGCATGTTTCAATGTATTATTAACCAGTTCAGCAACAATACGAAATAAAGATGATTCCGTATTTACATCAAACCTTGCTTGTGTTCCGGCACGAAAAGAGATCTTTATGGTATTGGTTTCATTTATTTTACTTATGAACGATTGTATCCCTGAGATAAGCCCGAAGTTTCTCAGCACATGAGGACTGATATTGTTAGCTATCTCTTTGATACTCATAATTGCTTCATCGATGGCTTTCATAGACATTTTCACAGCAATCTGTTTGTTCTTTTCATCGGTAGCAGTCTCAAATGACCTGATATAAAGTTTTGCAGTTGAAAGGAGCGGGCCAAGATCATCATGAAGATCCTGTGCAAAACGGCTTCTTTCTTTTTCTTCGGTTGAAATTATTGTCTGTAGAATCTGCCTGTCAATCTCTTTCTGTTGTGTAATATCCTGACCTATCCCTATATAGTTGACTACATTATTGTTTTCATCTTTGACAGGTGTTATTATTGCATGAAGTGTGAACATCTCATTATTCCTTTTCCTGTTTACGATTTCGCCCTGCCAGATATTACCTGAAGATACGGTAGCCTGAACCTTTTCAGCGAACTTAGGATCTGACTGACCGTAAAAGAACATAACGGAGTCTTTCCCGATAACTTCTTCAGGTGTATAGCCTGTAAGCTCTTCAAAGTATGGATTAACGTATTCTGTAATGCCTTTTATATCAGTGATAATAATGGCAGAACGGCTCTGTTTCATTGCCGTCGAGAGCTTAAGTAATTCTTTCTCTGACTGTTTACTCTTGGTAATATCCTGTACGATGGCAAGCAGCATTATCTTTCCTTCTTCATCTTTCATCAATGAAAGATCAGTTGATGCAGGAAATTCCTCACCATTCTTTCTGACATGTTGTGACTGGTATGAATAAAAACCCTGTTTCTTCACTTTTTCAATAATATCGCTGATCAGTTTGTCAGATCCCTTGCTGAAGACTTTACTGATTTTCTTGCCGGATAATTCCTCAATAGTATATCCATGCATTGAAGCATATGCCTTATTCATCTGTTCAAAATGGAGGCTTTCGGAGCTGGTAACCAGGATGCCAAATGCAGCATTGGTGAATATATGTTCCCACCGGCGCATATTATCTTCTGCTTTCTTCTTTTCCGTTATGTCGCGTCCGATAGATTGAATAACCATCTTATGGCTTAACCTGTCTATTATCGACCTCTGTATCCACTGCTGCCAGACCTGTTCATCCCCAGGCATTGTGACCTGGATAGTATCTGTTTGAACCGGGAAACCTGAACCTGTTATCCTGGTCTGCATTTCTGAATCAGGTTTGATATTGAGCAGATCAAAAAAATTTGACCCAAGAAGATCCCTGGTCCTTTTTTTCATATAAATGCAGAAAGCCATATTTACAAAAGTGATTGTCCCGTCAGGCTTGTATCTGACTACAAATTCTGCCTGATCATTGACAATGCTTCTGAAGAGCAGTTCACTCTGTCTTAACTTGTTTTCTGTTTCTCCAAGGCGCAGGTAGTTTCTTATCCTGAAAAGTAACTCAGCTGAAGGGATTGGCTTCTTAAGGTAATCCATTACTCCCAGCTCAAATCCCTTGTTGTAAATGGTGTCATCATCAAGGTTTGAGATGAAGATTATTGGAGTATATCTTGTGCTATGATTTTTATTTAGCTCTGTACAAACCTGAAACCCGTCAATATCAGGCAGGGTGATATCCAGGAGGATGAGGTTATAATTATTATAAAGGGCTTTCTTAACTGCAGACATGCCATCTAATGCATAGTCAGTTTTGTACCCTTCTTTTTCGAGAACCTTTGTTATAGAGACGACAATTGTTTCATTATCATCAACAACCAGGATTTTCTTACCAGATTTGGAGCTGTTTCCCATGACAAGATTCTGTATCTCACTCTACAAAGTTAACATAACTATTGTTTCATGGGGAAAAAGCTTATACATGGGGATATTGAAATAAAAAAGGCCTCTCTTACAAGGCCTTCAAAACTCATCTCCTCCCGGAAGATGTAACCTAACCTAACCCTAACCTAAATTTCTCTTCCTTTTAAAAGAATCAAGCACTCAGCTTTGATGTTTTACTTTGGCCCCCTCAAAATCTTTCTTCCTGGCATCAGAGGACTAAGTGCTTGAAATTCTTATTACAAAGTTAAAGTACTTACAGAAAACAGAGATGAGTAAAGCACCTGAACTTATAGCCCGGAATACTTGTTTTTTCCACGTGCAGACACCTGGAAACTACCGCGTAAAATCACGTACTTATTTAACGGAGAAGGTCATGAGACTGTATTCAGCGCACATCTTCTCATGATAAGATATAGGCTTTTGCTATGTCAGTATAGTTCTTAATTTGTTGCTTTTCCCAGTTTTTGTCTTTCCTGAGTTCTTTAGCCATTATTGCGGCAACTTCCGGAGCCATTTCCATAGAAGCCATGGCATCAATATATAAAGCCCTTATTCTGCGGGAGAGGACATCATCTACTGTTCTTGCCATCTCGTGTCTGACGGCCCAAATAACTTCGCCAACCATATAATCATACTCACTGTGAAGTTTTGTACCATACTTAGGATTTTCTTTTATGCTTAAAAGGATCTCACCAAGGTCGCTGCCATAAATATACATACGATCATTTCTGTCAGGATTTTCTTTATACCCATGTATATTCAATGTCCTAGTCTGGCAGGGGCTGAATGTCAGCCTTTTTGTTTTGATAGCCATATCCACTGTATCTTCTGCCATTCTGCGGTATGTAGTCCACTTGCCACCTGTAATTGTTATAAGACCTGATGGTGAAACAAGTAGTTTGTGACTTCGTGATATTTCTTTTGTCCTGGTTTCATCTGCATTTTTCCCCGGTGCAGCGAGAGGACGTAATCCTGCAAACACGCACAGAACATCCTTTCTCTCAGGCTTTCTGGTCAGATAGCGGCCCGCTGTTTCAAGTATAAAGTCAACCTCTTCGTCTGTTGCTTTCGGCTCAAGGACGAATTCTTTTACAGGAATATCTGTTGTGCCAAGAATGACCCGGTTATGCCATGGCACTCCGAACATAACGCGTCCATCGCTGGTTTTAGGGACCATTATGGCATCATCACCACCCAGGAATGACTTATCTACAACCAGATGAACTCCCTGGCTTGGTCTGACCAAAGGTCTCTCATTCGGGTTGGCCATATGAATAACAGTATCGACAAAGATGCCTGTGGCATTTATAACGCATTGACCTTTAAGATCGAAACTGCCTCCGTCAATTATGTCTTCAGCAACGACACCCGATATCTGGCCTTTTGTATCCTTCAGCAAGTTTAATACCCTGGCGTAGTTTACGACTACAGCTCCTTTTTCCACTGCTGTCTGCGCAAGATTCACTGCCAGTCGCGCATCATCAAACTGTCCGTCGTGGTATGACACACCGCCCTTAAGGTTCTTTTGAACTATACCCGGGATGCGTCTTATTACTTCCTTTTTGCCAAGGGGTTTTGAATGACCCAGGCTCATTGACCCTGACAGCAGGTCATATAAGGTCAAACCGATAGTATAGAAAGGTTTCTCCCACCACCTGTAGCTCCCGATGATAAATTGCTGGTCCATTACCAGGTGAGGTGCGTTTTTGCGCAGATAACCTCTTTCACGCAGAGCCTCAATAACCAGGCCCAGGTCGCCATTCTGAAGGTATCTGACACCTCCATGTACCAGCTTTGTACTGCGGCTTGAAGTGGCTTTGGCAAAGTCAGACTGCTCCAGTAAAACGGTTCTGTAGCCTCTGCTGGCTGCATCAACAGCAATACCAAGCCCGGTGGCTCCACCGCCGATTATGATAAAATCCCACTGTTCCGTTGAGGCCTTCAGCTGGCTTATAAAATCTTCTCGTTTCAATTTTGACAGGTCTCTGTTATAAATGAATATAAGCTATTGGAAAGGTGATGGGCAAATATAAAATAAAATGACAGAGTAAAACCTGATCAATGAAAGCAACTATAACGAAAAAAGCTTAGAAGTGGTTTGTTGGTGAAGCGGCAACCAATAGCCCGGCATATTCAAATTAGAAACTGCAATTTGATTCAGTTACAGCTTTCAAATGTAGCTCCCTAAATCTCCTCTGATCAGTATTTTCAGCAGGTCTATATGATACCACATCTTTGCATAAAAGAATGCCAGAACCGACAAGCTAACGATGAAAGCCAGTGCAAGTCCAAGGTACTTACCTGCCATTGACCTCCCTTTTTTCATTATACGCACAGACAGATTTCTGACCCACTCCTCAAGTTTCACAAAAAGGGGGTAAAGTATAACCACAGTGATAACCATTC
>CAZGDJ010000005.1:0-9367 GCA_964524635.1 uncultured Rikenella sp.
TTATATATTAATATTTTATATAGTTTTAATAAGTCCTTAACCGGACACTACTGATTTAAATTATGAAATTATTGAACATCCAGGATTTTATGAGGCAAGTTATGCAATCCGGTATAATAATGAAACAAATTGAGTATGTCCAATTTTACTTTGCCAGATAGCCACCATCCACAACCAGGTTTGTACCGGTTATCCACCTGGCAGCGTCAGACAGAAGAAAGACACAGGCATTGGCAACATCCTCAGGCCTGCCAAGGCCAAGAGGATGGTACGCCCTTACCCTGTTCAGTGATTCTTCGTCTTTGCTGTAGACAGCGCTTTTTGACATGGGGGTGTCTACTACACCAGGGGATACAGAATTAACCCTGATCTTTTTTTGTGCCAATTCAACAGACAAGGACTTTACAGCGGAGATGAGCGCACCCTTGCTCATTGAATACAGCATCTTCCCACTCTCTCCGACAACTCCCATTACCGAACTTATAAAAACGACACTACCTCCACTTGCAGAAATACATGCAGAACTGACAACTTGCTTTGTCAGATTAATACCACCGATCACATTGGTCCTGAGGAAGTACTCCATCTTTTCAGTGGTGACAGCATTTACTGGCAGTGTTGTTGAAATACCGGCGCAGTTTATCAGCCCGTCGATCCTGCCTTCCTGAATTACGATTTCCCTGACAATTAATGAGACATCGCCATATTCAAGCAGGTCAACAGCCTGAATAGTATGTCTTTCCGGGTCATCCATCAGCTGCCTTGTTTCCGAAAGCCTGTCCTTGTTCCTCCCCAGGATTACAACCCTGGCACCCATCCGGCTGCAAGTTATTGCGCATTGACGTCCGATTCCGGAGGAAGCGCCTGTTATCAGTATCAGCTTGTCTCTGAGTGAGAAAGGATTATTGTCAATATTCATCACCTTTCAGGTTAAAAAGGTTATAAAATGGCAGAATGTACAGACAGAACCGGCTATATATTGCACGGCAATGGTTTCCGACTTTTGTTATAGTTCTACTACCCCTCCAATGAAACACTCATTCAGTTCAATTATGGCTGTTCCCCAGGAGAGTCCGACTCCGAACCCGCTGAGTAATAGCCGTAAACGGGATTTCTTTGTTTCGTTCAATTCTGAAGCGATAGTAAGAGGGATAGATACTGAGGATGTATTACCGAATTTGTGTATGGTAGAAGGGATCTTCGCGGCAGGGAGCTTTAGCTTCTTTGCAAGGAATCCGTTTATATAACTGTTTGCCTGGTGAAAAATAAAATAGTCAATAGAATCAACATCCTGTCGCGATAAGTCAAGCAGCCTGTCAAAGTCCTTTGGCACTTCCCGGATAACGAAGTTAAAAACGTCAGGGCCATTCATATAACCTTGTTCATCTGAGCGAATATTGCCATATTCGTCCACAACTTTTTCCATGACTGTCTCGCATGAACTCATCTTCCGGTATCCGCCTGCAGGAATTTTTATCAGGGACTCCCTGGACCCGTCGGAGTTAAGTGAGAACCAACTGTTGCCAAACCTTTCACCCGGCTCAATTAATGCGGCAGTGCCGCCATCACCGAACAGGAATCCTGTCTTGCGGTCTTTCAGTGAATATACCTTGGACCGGGTTTCTCCATCAAGGATGAGTGCTTTTCTGATACACCCTGTCTTTACCATTGAAAAGGCAACAGTAAGTCCATATAGAAATGCAGAGCACCCGAGATTGATGTCAAAAGCAATCGCTGAGGTAGGCAAACCCAGTCTCTCCTGCAGCAGGACCGAGGTAGCCGGCATTCGGTAATCAGGGGTTTGTGAAATAAACACAAGGAGATCTATCTCGTTCCTGTCTACATTCATATCCCTGAGCAACTTATCGGCTGCAGCGAAACAAAGGTCAGACGCACAAGTATTTTCATCAGCGAAGCGACGTTCCCTTACTCCTATTTTTTCCACAACATCATGGATCTCTTCCTTTGAAAAGTAGCGGTCAAATTCATAATTGTTAATGACCTGCCCGGGGACGGCTGCCATCAGGCCTGAAATACCGACGTTGCTGAATGATAATAATGCCATTGCAGTACTTTTAGGAACGATTCTTTACAAGCAGGAAGAGATCGTCAACGGTTTTCAGGTTATTGAACTCCTTCATTTCAATCTCAATACCAAACTCACTGTCAAGCATGGCCAATACTGACAACTCGGTCAGAGAGCTGTAGTTTTCATAATCCCGGAACATGTCTTCAGGATTGACCTGCATAGGGTCCATTTCCAGGGCCTCGGCGAGGGCTGTAATTAGCTGTTCTTTCATATTGATTTCTGTTTTTTATAAGGTTTTTACGCAGAAGTTTCGAAAAGTCAATTTTATTCATCCGGATCGATTGAACAATCAAAAGCATAAAGTCATGCCTTATACCCGGTAAATTTCGGCATTGTGGTTGTATTGTCCGAATTGATACCCTCACGCTTAAAAACTTTCGTAAATGTTAAAAGAATTATTTTAATATCAAGAGCAAAGGACAAATGATCAACATACCAGATATCCATTTCGAACCTCTCCTCCCATGCAATTGAATTACGGCCATTGATCTGAGCCCACCCGGTAATTCCGGGACGAACTTCATGTCTTCTCAAATGCCAGTCTGTATACAGGGGCACATATTCCGGAAGAAGGGGACGGGGGCCTACAATGCTCATGTTTCCTACAAGAACATTCCAAAGCTGCGGAAGTTCATCAAGCGAAGTTGCTCTTAAAATACGCCCGATTGCAGTCATACGTATATTATCAGGGAGGAGCTTGCCGGTAGCATCACGCCTGTCATTCATCGTCTTCAGTTTGACAACTTTAAAGTATTTGCAGTTTTTCCCAGGCCTTATCTGGGTGAAAAATACCGGGCCACGATTTGCGATGGCAACCAATGGAATCAGAATAGCAAAAACGGGCAACAGCGCAATTGTACCAACAATCGAAACCGAGAAGTCGACAATCCGTTTTAAGAATTTCTTATACAAAATATCAGCTTTTGGCATTTATGGCTCCAGAAACGTAATCAGCAATCTTATTGGCATTTTGAGATGTGAAATCCCGGGAAGCTGATAATGAGTTAGTCCTGTATGAATCACAAAGTTTTTCATCTTCAGCCAAAGACTCGAGAAATTCCACCATCTCAGGAACCTGACCATCTGTAATGCTCCTGCCATTACCATACCTGCTTACCAATGCATGAAGCTCCGAGTCTTCACCAGCAACGCATAATAGTGGCAATCCGGCTGAAATGTAATCGAATGTTTTGCTTGGCATACTTAATCCGGAAGATTTTGCCCCCTGGGCAATCAACGCAACATCTCCGGATGCAAAGGAATTATGTATTTCACCAACCGGTTGAAGAGGCAACAATTTGCAGTTAGTAAGCCCTCGCCTGGCAATCTCATCCTGGATCCATTTTTTACGTTCACCGTCACCTATAATCAAGAAGAGAATATGCGTATTAGTAACCTGAGAGGCGATTTCCGGGATTATTTCAATATTATGTGTGCTCCCCAGGTTTCCTGAATACAGGACAATAAAATACCCTGTCAGTTCATGTTGCAGAATAAAAGGATTTTCGCTTTTTGCAACAGGTCTGAATAGTTTATTATCGCTCCAGACCGGGATTACCTTAATGTTACCGCTATCGTTGTAACCTTTTATTTGCAGAGCCATACTTTCAGTCAATGTAAAGACAAAATCGGCTCTCCTGAATACCTTACTGTTAATCCGCCTCCAAAACCTTATAAAACCAGAGGATTCAGATAGTATACCCATACGGGTCAGAGTATCAGGATAAATATCAAAAACCATAAATGAATACCTGTTCCTGCAAATGAGAGGCAAAAAAGCAACAAGGGGTGGGTTTGAAACAATAAAAAGATAGTCTTTTCTATACTTGATTTTAACCTTGTATATTATCTGCAGGAACGCAATTAACCAGCTTAACAGGCGTCGGAAATTATTACGCCGGTCATAACGTACAATCTTATCTGTTCTTACAGATGAAGCAACCGGATTATTCCTGACGACCAATCTGCCTGTCAGGATCGAGACCTCACAGCCGGATTCTGCCAAGGCATTGGCGATATCTATCATCAGATACCCGGAATCCTGATTTATAATGACGACCTTCTTCAAGTCAGGGGGTTGGGGATTTGATTTTTGAAATTTCATTGTACAATCCAATGTACTGCAGGTACCTTTTCCCTTCGTCGAAAGTATCCTCCGCCCTTGTCCGGCATTCATCGGAATAGGTCACTTTCCCGGTTTGAAGTATCATATTCACTGCAGCAGCCATTTTGCTGACATCACTCTTCGCCACTGCAAAGCCTGTTTTTCCGTCAATTGATTCCGGACTGCCACCTGTGTCATATGTGACCACAGGAACTCCGCAAGCCAGAGCTTCAATATTAACAGACGGGAAATTGTCAGCATAGGTAGGGTTAACAAATACTTCCGCTCCTGAATATAAGGCAGCAAGCTCTCCTGTATTCTCTGTGCGTCCTAACCCGATGATTCCAAGGGGAAGGCTTTTAATCTGGCCCGGGGAAAGGCCGACGAGGACAATACCAATTTCATGGTCCAGCAAATTGCGAAGCCTTATAAAATCAGTCAAGCCCTTTCGTTCATCCCAGATATTTGCAACCCCAAGAATATATATTTTTGGAAGTTTGTATTTGCTTCTTACCTTTTCAGTTTCAACTGCTTTAAACTCATTCAGATCAACACCATTGTGAATCACCCTGATTTCATATCCTGACAGAAAAGAATTCGAGAGATGATTTGCCAGCCACCTGGATGGTGAAACCAGAACCATATAATCAAGGCCTGTAAAGAGATCTCTTTTCTCTTTATAGTTTATCAGAGAATTATCAATGAACCAGCTTGCCGGGTAACCCCTGGTATTCGGACAGGCATAACACCCAGACTGCCATTTGTAGCAGTTTACTGCATCAAAATAGCTGCAGTGGCCAGTAAAAGGCCAGCAATCGTGGAAGGTCCATACAACAGGTCTCCTTCTCCCTTTAAGGAATTCAAAAAGAACCTTGACATTCAGATAATAACCATGAATATTATGCAAGTGGATTATATCCGGATCAATATCTATTATTTGTCTGACAAATGATTCAGTAGCTTTGGCTGATCCAAAACCATGCCGATCAATAATGCGGGATTTTGCCAGATGCAGAATCTGGTCAGGTTGATTCCCGATTTTTATTAACTCAGATACACTGGGATTAGCAGTTCTGCCGTAGGCAATAAGACTTTCATTCCCTTCCGCAATCAGCGATCGGCCTATCCCTTCAGCAATACGTCCGTGAGAACCGGAATTGGCTGTTGTATTTATCTGAAGAACCTTCATCCGGGAAAAATAGTTTTCAGGTAGCGTGCTCCGATCTCCCCGACTGAAAACTTCTGTATATCGATCCTTGCCTGAGTGCCCAACCGTTCGCATAATGATCTGTCGTCAATCAGTTGAAGAAGCCGGTCCCGAAACAGGGTATAATCATTAAGAGGTATCAGGTAACCGTTCAAACCATCAGTTATCATTTCGGAGGGGCCTGCTACACAATCGAAAGCCACCACAGGTAAGCCTGCTGACATAGCTTCTCCAATTACATTCGGGAAACCTTCTGATTCTGAAGCCAGTGCAAAAATGCCGCTCTTCATGTAATATCCGTCGATGTCACTTTGATATCCGGCCAGGACGACCCTTGTCTCCAGCCCCCTGGAGCGGATGAGTTCATGCAGATTGGCGGAAACATCTTGTTTTAACGCATCGCCCCCGATTATTACCAATTTCCAGTCAGGTCTGTTCAGGCTTTCAAATAGCTGTATCAGCCTGTCGAAATTCTTTGACTTTATTAAGCGGCCTACTGAAAGAATGACATTTTCTCTTACTTTGACTCCTGATCCTATCTGTCTAATAGGATTACCTATAACAGTAACTGTTGCCTTTCTGAACTTATCCTCGTAAATCTGCCGGGCATTCTCTGTTTGTACAATTATGCCATTGGTTCTGGGGTATAAAATGTTTCTTAAAAATGTGTGGAACCGGCTGAACTTCTTCTCCGGGCTGCAACGGTCAGAAATATAGATCGGAAATGATAATCCAAGCAATGCCAATATTACAAAACTGTTCCAATATTCACCGAAACTCAGAATACATTGAGGATCGATTTTTTTCACAGTCCTCCTGAGAAACAGGAGAGTCTTCCATGTTGAAACCAGTCTATGCCTGTTGTTGAATTCAAACTCTGGCTTATGTATCAGGACCCTGTCAGGAACAGGGTAAAAAATTTCCCTCGTTATTCCATAAAGTAAAAGGTGCACTTCAATAGCCCTTTTTGTATCAAGGTATCCTGCAAGTTCGGACATTACTCTTTCCATTCCTCCAACCTGCAGAGATGGTATAACCAGACATAATCTACTGCCGTTCATGGCATAAGTATTTACCAGGTGCTGTTCACCCGACATTTCTGTCCTGATCAAGAAGATAGATCAATACATCCCTGTGAGATTCGCAGCGGATAAGGTTTGAGTAGAGAGTCCTTTTCTTTCTGCTTAAGAAGGAAGGAAAGAATTTGCGGCTCTGTAAAACATGAAGCAACTGCAGGGAATGTGGCTCAAGGAAGGAAAGATACATCTTCTTTACCCTGGCGCAATACCTGCCAAATTCAATTCCCAGGGCTTCATCATCCGCAATAATCTCATTCATGACTTTGATATTCTCCAGGAAGGCATTCAACTGCTCGCCTCCAAGGAGCTTCACCCCCACCTCTCCATTGCACTGCTGATATGGTATTATCCTGAAAGACGGATCACTTCCGGGAATCAACTCGACTGCATATCCCAGATTCCAGGTTGAATCGCGTTTTTCGGGTATATCGAACAGAAAGTTGCCGAGTCCGTAGAAAATAGGAATGCCATTATAAATTTCATAGCCGCTATGACAATGTGCATGGTGCTGAACAACAGCATCTGCTCCTGCATCAGCAAAAAATCGCAAGGTACTTTTTATCCTGGGACTTGGAAGGTTATAAAATTCATGTCCGCCATGAACTATAACAATCACATAGTCAGCTTCTGATTTGGCTTGCTTAATATCAGAATAATTACTTATAGGATCTAACGGGTTGCTGCCCGGGGAATTATTGTGGGTTGTTGAAAATTCATTCTCAGAAAAATTTAAGACAGCAATCTTAACATCACCCAGGACGGTGTAAAATATCTTCCTTGCTTCATCAATGGTTGCTCCAACACCGACATATCCAATTCCTTTGCTCCTGCAGGCTGCAATTGTTGAAAACATCCCTGAAGGTCCGAAATCCATTATGTGATTATTTGCCAGAGTAACAAGGTTAAAGCCCGAATCAGCAAGCAAACCTGCGGTCATGACTGAGCCTTTCAAAGATGGCCCTGATTTCCGTATTTTTGAATCTGAATCTGTCAGCGGACATTCAAGGTTGGTAACCACCATCCCTGAATTAAGCAGTTGCGGCAGGAAATCATTAAATAAAAGCCGATTATTCCCGCTTGACGCCAATTCGTTTATCCGGTTGACAGGACAAAAATCACCGGTAATCAATATGTTATTCTTTCCCATGATCGGTGTTTCAGCCTTTATTATAAATTAAATCCCCGACCTGATCCGCAGTCATAAACTCACAATCCGGCCATTTTTTTTGAATCATTGTAACCAGAGCACGGAGCCGGATCAAATTCTTCTCCCTGTTTGTAGGATCAATTGACCCGATATAGTTTACCCGGTGTGAAGAGATAATTGCCGGTCTCCCAAGTCTGAAAGAATTCCTGATCTGAGCAAGGCATTCATCTGTTGAGTTTTTATTTTTATCCAGGGTCGGTTCGAACCTGCAATTTCGTACTAAATGGATTTGATTATGCAGATTAATTTGACCTGTATAATGGCGTACCTTTTCGTGCACATCAGTTCCCCTGGCCGGGCAAAACTGCATGGAAAGGCCTTTCAGATAGCGGACATTAAATCCAGACAGAAACTGTTCTATTTGGGAAGGCCATATGTAATTAGGCGCTATAAAGGATTCCGGTGAATAGCCAAATAAGCTTCCGAACAATTTCAACCCGTCAGCAATGATGTTTTTAACGTACTCGATATCATGTTCTTCACAGACCTCAAATGCTGCGAGATAACTCTTCCTTTTTTCACTGGTGATGGTTGTACTGATCCCAAACATCCCGGAATCAAATGCCAGCCTGGTCTCAGGAAGTCCTTGCCTAAGCGCATACATCCATCTTGTTACGTTGAGGTGTTCCCGTCCGTGAAACTGGGGGTGAAACAGTCTGTTATCAATGCCTTCTTTCCAGATCTGAAATGATTTTGAGTGATTGGGATATCGCTTAAGTGTTTCAGTAAATAATTCATAATGGTATTCACCAAATCCGGATTCTCTGATTTTTTTGAAATCCGGATTAGCCGGCACAATGTTCGTTGTGAAAACCGGAGGTCTGCCGCTAATATCCCTGAAACCATCCAAAACCTCAAATAACGATGTGAGATCATCCTCACTTGCAAGCGAGTCATAGCGGTTGTAGGGGCAGTTGTCAACCCTGATTCCTTTCATCAGGAGTCGTTTATAAGTTGATGCATCCGGCATCCTGATACTCCCCCAGTCATCTGAGTCAAACACAATAATCTTCCTTGAGGTACGCCAGCCTCGCAGGTTAATTAATGTATTGATATATATCCCTTTTAATCTATTGACCATTCTTTGTGCTGAGAATTAAGCTGCCTAATTGATCAGATGTCATAAACTCAACCTCGGGCCAGCGCTTTTTGACGGACTGAAGCAAAATCTTCAGGCGGCCTAAACCATTATCCCTGTTTTTCGGATTAAGAGCTCCAATATAATTAGCCCTGTGTGTACTGATTATTGCCGGCTTATGCCAACGAAAGGCAATATTTATGTCACTCAGGCAGGAGTCTACCCAATCCTTGCTTTTTTCAATTGGCTCAAAATGGCAGTTCCGGATTGTGTATAGTTGTCCAATCCGGTTTTGCTGCCCCAGCCAGTGGAAAACCTTTCTGCTTTTGCCCAGGCCAAGTGGTTCTGTCTGGATTTTTGATGCGGCAACATACCTTATGCCTGAATCAGCTGCCACCTCCTCCAGAGAATTATTGAAAGGTCCATTAGGTGGCACAAAAAAAAGTGCATTATAACCGAACAGTTTTTTAAAGAGCTCTAGGCCTTCCTTTATCGCCCTGATGTGAATCGGCAGGTCGGCAGGGTCATGAAAGTCGAAGGCAGCCTGGTAATAAATCTGCTGTCTCCCGATGGACCTGCCTGGTATTGCCCAAAAACCATTTT
>CAZGDJ010000005.1:9377-16802 GCA_964524635.1 uncultured Rikenella sp.
ATAATAGATATGATGAAGAATGGGTTTTTCTCCAGAAGAAAAAACATAGAAGATTTACTTTGATGAATAAGGGGGAAAGGGAACTATGAAACTCAGCCTGAAAACCATTTTCAAAACAGTATTGTGTTTTCCGGTCATTGTTTTGCAAGGCTCTCATCCATTCGCCTACATTAAGGTGTTCGCGGCCATGAAACTGCGGAACGAAGATCCTGTTTTCAATTCCTTCCTTCCACATTTCAAAGGATTTGCCGTTGTTATAATAACGAGTCAAGGTATCAGTGAATGGCTCGAAAAAATACTCTCTGAATCCGGATTCCTTGATTCTCTGAAAATCAGGATTTGCGACGTTACAAACGGCAGTCACGACACAAGGATTGGAGTAGATATCTGAAAATGAGTATAATGTCTCAAACAAAGCACCCAGATCTTCCGGAGTTGCCAGAGTATCATATTCATTAAACGGAATTCCTGACCTGGGAATAATTTTCTTTTCGACAAGCAGATTGAAGGCCTTATTTGAAGGCATACGAATGCTTCCCCAATCGTCAGATTCTATTACGATTATTTTCCTGCTGGTTCTCCACCCGGGAATATTGCTAATATTTCTATTAATTTTTGCTCTCACAAATAAATTCTTTTCCTATTTATTATACATTTTCGTGAAGGGCTGCTTTATATCAACCTTTTTATGATATCGATCAGCGGAGTTGTGTCTTCAATAAAAAACGCGGTAAAAGGATTTCCGATCAGGGTGTTTAATCCATAATAATCCATCCCTGTTCTTATGGCCACAACACAAAATAATAAAAGCAAAGGCACAGACAAGACCGATATAAAACGGAAGGCTTTAACCTTGTCCATCTCAGAGAAAAAAAGGACAAAAAAGGAGAAAAGAAAAATTGTAGCGACAACAAGAAACCTGCCACCTGATGGTACAAGGCTGAAAACATTTGCGCAACCGTATAATAACAGAGAGTATGAGAACAGGGTGACCAGAGACTTGTTGGATTGAAGTTTTTTTCTGCAGAAGAAATACACGAAGATCACCAAAGCATACGAGACCCAGGCCAGGACCTTAAGAGAGTAAGCCTTATACCAATTGTATGATTCGCTCCTGGACCCAACCAATTCTGCATAATCAGCACCGGTATACGAATTGATTCTATGCTGAAAGATATCTGGAAGGAAAGACAGGCTTGAACGTACCATTTCCAGATCCAGTTCCTTAATAAAAGAAGTCAGGATGAAAAGAATCATAAAAATGTTCGTTCTGTCTCTGATGACCAGAAATGCGAGCAAAATGCAAACTGGAAAAATAAAAGAAAAGTGCATTAATATGGAAACACCAGCCCATATCAATTTTTTCTTGTCTCCATCAACCAGGTAAGGAAGTGCTCCGAATACAAAAATCTGAGCTGCCGTCCACATCCTTATTCCATTTATGTTCCAGATGGGATTGATCAGTCCAAGGGTGAGAAGGAAAATGAACAGGGGCAAGGTTATTTCGCCTTTGACTCTGTCAATCACAAACCAAAGATTTCTTGAATAAAAATAACCAAAGATCAATCCAAAGACGGCAAAAAGAACTGAAGGATTACTGGTTACACGCGAAACAAGATATGTAATAATTGGCTGAAGGATATCAATATAGTTAGTGCTTTCAGAATAGAAGGTTTGCCAGAGTTCCCTGAAGCTAAGGTCAGAATAAGCATACCTGTATAAGGCCTCTGCATATGCAACTGAATCTGCAGTTACCAGCGAATCTGACTGAATAATGAATGTATAACCAAAGAAAAAACAAAAAAGCCAGAAAATATTTTTAGACCATGGGTACTCCCTGGTCTGAAGTGAAGCAAGCATCACCCCAAACGGCCATACCAGGAAGCTTATATAATAATACAGCTCTGCTTTTGTTCTGCTGAACTTCAACCCGATTCCAGGAAAATTAGCTTTGCCCACCTGCATTAATTATTTATTAGCCCGAGAAACTTCCCGGCAACAATTCTGATATCATAGTTTGCTAATGACTCCATTAATACCCTCCTGTCATAATTCCCGTCCATGAACTCAAGAAGAGCGGTAAAGTCCGGGGTTGATGTAAGGTTGAGTACCGGTCTGCCTGTAATGGCATAATCTATTAGTTTGCTTGGCAGTTGAGTATGAGTATTGTTATCCAGATTGAGGAGAAAATCCACACCTGCAAGAACATTAAGCAAATCCTCCCGGGGAATTTTGCCCCTTATGTCAAGTTTTTCTTTCAGGACTTCTTTATATGGTGTCAGCAGGTTTGCCTGAGATGTATAAACAATAAATTTAAAATTCCTGTCACAGGTTGATAAAAAATCAAGGAGTTTGCCGGGGTCACGTTTCCCCGGAATAAACCCTCCGGCATATGCAAACACCGGATAATCAAATTGTTTCTTATATTCAGGAATCTCAACAGTATCAAGCCTGAAACCCTGGGGAATTACTCTGATTTTATCCCGGAACTCCGGATAGTAAGCCGACCTTGCTCCTTCAAAAGGTACAGTAATGTAGTCAGCTTTGCGGCAAAACCATTTTTCAATATACTTGAAGTAAAACAATTTACGGAATGAATCGGCAGAATCTCCCATATAAGGATCTCCGCAATCTGCAATCCAGGTCTTTGCCAGGCGATTTGCCCCGGTTCTGGCTTTTGCGACTCCCCAGTGGATGGGATAAGGTACTGCAATTGAAATCAGAAGATCATATCCATTTACATATTGCAGTGCTTTGGAGGCCCTAAACATTAGTTCAATATCAGGCCACTCAAAGAGAAGCATCAATGCTCTTTTAGTTATTCTCCTGAGCAATTGCTCAAAATGTCCTCCCTTCAATTCAATTTGCCTCCATTTTAAGGCTCCTATATTCTTGACTTTAAGGCAATGTGTTATCTCAAATGATGTATAATCCCTTCCCTCGGTGGGAATGTAAACAGTTACCTCATGACCAATTCTTGCCAATTCGACGGCTAATTCGGTAGCACGAAATGATCTGGGGGAGTTCTGTGGGTAGAAACTACGGGAAATTATCAATATTTTCTTCTTATCTGTTTCTATAATATCCATCTTGTCAATATCTGCTTGTTCCCAAACTTTATATTTTAGAAAATGCAGTTGGGTATCATGGTCTGATATTAAATTTCTGCATCCATTCACTAAAAAGAATTATCCTCCAGTAGGTATAATCAAATGGCAACTCTCCTTTTACAATCCGGTTAAAATAATCAGCCGCTTCCTTTTTAACAATCCCATCCGTAGCGGTTGATGCCTCAATTATCTTTTCACTGAAGTACTCAGGTCTTTCACGCCTTACCCATACTTCTTCAGGTGTTGTAAAGCCCATTTTATCCTTTCTGTTCTTGATCTTCTCGGGCACCAGGCTATTCATAGCCTCGCGCATTACCCTTTTGGTAATTCCATCTTTTTCAAGAAAATCATCAGGAAGAGAATAGGTGAACTCAACAAGCCTGTGATCAAGGAAAGGAACCCTGGCTTCAACAGAATGGGCCATTGAATTCCTATCCTCCCATCTAAGGTATTTGGGAAGCGTACTGTAAAAGGTCAGATGTTCGGATATTTCAGGTACAGTGTCCATTCCTACAGGAATTACATCATAAGGATGAGTATGTGTAATCCCAAGCTTCTCAATGCTGATTACCTCCCTGACATGATCTGCACTTCCCGTCATGTTTCCAATCCGGCTTCTGAGTGTATGAGGCAAAAGGTGATAGGCAATTTGCCTCAAAAGGGTTGCATTGGTTATATTTCTTATCTTATGAAGGTTCCTGATGTCAGACAGTAAGGAATACAATCGGAACTGCCTTACCATATTTGCATATCTTGCAGCTGCAAACTGCCCGTATCCGCCAAGGTATTCATCTGCCCCCTGACCGTTAAGCAGTACTTTAACTCCATTTTCTCGTGCAATGCCAAAAACACAGTATCCGAGGAAAGCGCTCTGGGATTGGTAGGGCTCATCCTGAAACCAGATCAAATCCCGTGTGGTGTCTATCGCTTGTTGAACCTGAGGATAAATCATGTGGGAATCCACACGGGTATGATCAATCACAATGTCCATCCATTTTCTCTCATCATAGCGTCCATCTTCAGCACATGAGGAAAATGTCTTCTGGAGTTCTGAGGTACCGCTAATTCGCAATATCCGGTTTACCTCACAAACGATTGAGGAAGAATCGAGACCTCCTGACAGGGCTGTTCCGACAGGCACATCCGCCATCAGATGTTCTCTCACTGCACGCTCAAAAAGCTCCCTGAATTCAACAGTCGCCTCCCTGAATGAGCCGGTATAAGGTTCCCGCATTGGGTGATACCACTTAGCATGGCTGATTTTCCCTTTACAATCGGGCCTGATTTTTCTGATGTCAGCCCTGAAGCATGACCCTGCCGGCAATTGGTAGACACCTGAAAACATGGTCTCATCAGTATGGTCTGTAAACGAGTAGATGAGATAATCATAGACCCTTGGCCGGTTCATAGAAGCATGCCATCCCTTGCATGCAGTAAACTGTTTGATCTCACTTGCAAAGCAAAAATTGCCTTCAGGCGAAAACCAGTAATAAAGAGGCTTTATGCCATATCTGTCTCTTGAAAGAAACAACTCTTTATGTTCGTGGTCATAGATTGCAAAGGACCACATTCCAACAAATTTTTCGAGGCATTTCTCGCCCCATTCAGCATAGGCGGCAAGCACAACCTCCGTGTCTGTTCTTGTAATAAACTGATAGCCCTTTTTTTGCAGTTCAGCCTTAATATCAGTGTAGTTGTAGATTTCGCCATTAAATACAATCCAGTATCTTCCGCCAAGATAAGACATCGGTTGGTGACCTGCAGCGGACAAGTCAAGGATAGAGAGCCTCCGGTGCCCAAGAGACATCAACATGGAGATATTGTCTGACTCTCCGACCCTCGCAACCGGAGCATAACCAGAACCAGCCATCCATGATTCCCGCGAGGTGTCTTCACCACCGGCTACGTGCAGAGCTTCTGCCTTATCGATTAACAGGTATCCCTCATCATCCGGCCCCCGGTGCCTTATGACAGAATTCATCCTCACAATGTCACCGGCCTGGCCGTAACTTGAAAATACTATTCCAGATAGCCCGCACATACAACAGATAATTAATTCTTCTGAAAACGGATTGTTAAATTTTTTGACAGGTTAACCAGCCTTGTTTACCTCATTCCCCCTGCCCCTCTCCTTGAGCAGTTTGAACCCCGGGGCATTTTGTAACATAGAACCCAACACTTCACGATACCGGATTCCAAAAAAGTCTCCCGAATAAATTATGAGCACACCTGAGATAAGCCCTGACAGAACAAGTGAAAGAAAAACATTGGTATTCAGAATTCCTGTCAGTAAGCTTACCAGCCCGCATATTATTGATGAGTGAACCAGCACTTTCAGCATCTTGCTGAAGGGAATGACATATTTCAGTTTCACTCCCAGTACTCTTGCAGCATAATATATCCCAATACATACCTGGGCAATATAGAATACACGTGATAAGGCTGCATATGATGCGGGTGACCACGACAGACTCACCACAATAAACCCAACTATCCATATCAGAATTGCCTGAACAAGATGTATCCTGGCATATATCCTTGTCTTCCCCAGGGCGAAGAGAACAGACTGGAATACTATAATATTGAAGAAGCCTATCATCATTCCAATTATGAAATAGATTGCTGATGCTTCGTATTGTTGCCCGTATAAAGCCACTACTGAGTTTTTGGCATTAAAAATAAAGAAAGCCAATATGGGATATACAAGAATCACAGACCTCTCTGTTGCGCTTTTCCATGTCTGACAGATATTTTCCAGGCCTTCTGACGCTTCACTGTACCTCGAAAACAGCGGTAGCAATACAGTGACAGTAGCTCCTGCTATCAGAGATACGAAAGGGAGGTCTATAAATCCGTTTGAAAATTCCGCAAAAACTTCAGCTCCATAATACCTGCTGATAAAAAACTGATCGGCAAACCTGATAAGGATGCCATAAATAGTTGCCACCATGAGAGGCATGCTGTACCTGAAGATTTGTTCGTACCTGAATATAGTTCTGGCTCGTTCTACCTTTCTGAATGGCTTAAGAATAAAATAAATGCCGAAAATGAAAGTAACAAAGGACGACGCGATCCATCCGTAGAGGGCTGTTATGTAAGTTCCCCCGAGAATGAGCACCGGCAATGTAATCATTGTCAGCATCAGCAAACGCGAAAGTGTAGTGTAGACTGCAATAACGTGTGTTTTTCTCAGTGTTGCGTAGATACCTTCAATTCCAATTACGGGAAGCATCAGGCATGGTACCACTGAGAAAATTCTAAGTCCTCTGAGTAAATCAGGGTTCTTGAACAGGTTTGAAATTACCGGGGCAAAGAGGAAGAGCGATATTGAAAATGCAAGCCCCAGGAGAAAAAAAGTTCTGATTAGTTTGTAAACAAAATCCTTCCCCTGTTCCATTGATTGCTTCGGAAGGAAATAAGAGTATGCTCCCTGAAGCCCTGCGGAGAACAAAACAAGCAGTGTATTATAAATATAGAGAACTTGTTTGTATGTCCCATAATCTGACTTATTGAAATATCGTGCGAGGATTGCAGCACTTAACAGTGACAGTGAGAAGGAACTTAGCTGTCCTATACCAACCCAAATTGCCTGGTTGGTATTGCTGGCTTTATCATTGTATTCCAATCAATCAGATTTTAGTATAGAAATTGTTTGTGTAAGCTATGGTATCAACCGTCCAGTTCCGATTAATTATGTCCGACACTAACAATTATGAAAACTCTTGTCGGGTACCTTTGAATCAGTATGCAAATTCAGGAAAGAATCCTTAGCTTCTGTAGGCCTGTCAGCAAGGATTCCGGATAATTTTCAAGTTACTTCATTGACTTCGCTTCTTTCCGGTGGACAGATTTTTTGGACCGACCCTTAGTGTTGGTGTAACCATATCTTTCGCCGTAACCATAATGTTTGCTGTCAGACTGAATGTCATTGACCACAAGGCTGATTCCCCTGATACCAGAAGAATGGATTTCACTCAGGGTATTTACAAAACCTTCCCGGATGGTCCTGTCCGGTCTGACCACCAAAAGGCATGCGTCAGCCAATGAGGCCAGATAGTATGTATCAGAAACAAATCCTATCGGGGAGGAATCAACAAAGATATAATCATACTTTTCCTTCAGAAGTCTGAACAATTCCTGTGTTTTCTCCAGGGCTGTCAATTCAGAGGGATTTGGCGGGATAGGACCGGATGTGATTACTGACAAATTTTCATATTTTGTCTTTTGTATGACATCCTGGAGGCTATCCTTTCCGATTAGCCATGTTGAAACCCCTTTCTCATTATCAAGGTCAAACTCCTGGAAAACCCGCGGT
>CAZGDJ010000005.1:16812-23105 GCA_964524635.1 uncultured Rikenella sp.
TTTCCTCTTCTATCATATTGCCCCCTGTGATTTCTTAATTATGTTATTTAATTCCTCCTGCCCTATTAAATAATTACTAATCCCTTTTTCGTTTTCTAATTTGAAAATTTTATTTAGTTTTGGTTTTCGCAAGTCAAATCCTACTAGGATAGTTTTCTTGCCAAGCAGGCTGCTCACTGATGCGAGGTTAATCGAGGCAAAGGTTTTACCATCCCCAGGCATGCTTGAAGTAATCAGAATGACCGGGGCCTTGGCCTCTTTTGTAAAGAACTGCATCTTTGACCTTAACAGCCGGAAGGATTCGGCGATTGACGAGGATGGATCGTCAAACACCACAGTATTGCTTTTCCCCTGGTAACGAGGGAGATTTCCGACGATAGGAAGATCCGTTATCCTGCGGATATCATCATATTTGAGATTCTTGTTGAAAAGATTTTTTACGATAATAATAAACAATGGTATTGCAAATCCGAGAAAGAGAGCTATGAGAGTGACCATCGCTTTTTTAGGTGAGACCAGTATACTGAAACGTTCATCAGCAGGGTCAATCACTTCGCTGTCAGCCCTGTTTGAAGCCTTCTGCATCTCCTGTTCTGCCCGGGTCTCAAGCAGGTAAGTGTAAAGCTCATTGTTCAGCTCAAATTTTCTTTCGATCCCCAGTAATTGGCGTTCTGTAACCGGAAGGGCTGATGCCTGTGCATTGGCTCTGTTGATTTGCTGCTGGTTTTCAGACCTGGCCAGGCTGTTTGCACGCCTTAAGCCATTAAGGGTTTCCTTTAATGCATCCTTTGCAGATCTGATTCTGATCCCAAGATTTCTCTGAAGTGGGTTCATTTCACCAGCTCCTCTGGCTGTCAACTGCCCCTGAAGCTCAGTAAGCTCTGTAACCAACCTTGTCAGTCCCGGATCAGTAATCCCCATTGTCACAGGAACAATTGGTACTTCTCCAGTGGCATCCTTTTCAAGATAGTCAGCAAGATAATCATAGTAGTTGGCTTCGAGACTCAGGCGGGCTTTCTCATTTTCAAGCAGTGTTACCTGGCCAATGATTGATTGGCCCTGGGCAGACAAATCCATTACCCGGTGAGATGACCGGAACTGTTGCAGTTTGTTTTCAGTGAGTGAGAGTGAGTCCGAAATACCAACTAACTGATCGTCAATGAACTGGATTCGCCTTATAGCCTCCGCATTCTTTTTGTCAAGGGATATTGCCTGAAATCCCTGAATATGTTTATTCAGAAAATCCACGTCCTTGGCCCTGTTGGTACCTTCAAGACTAGTCCGGAGGACGGATCCCTCCCTTGATACCAGCTCAACCTTGAGTCTGTTTCCATATGAATTGGTAAGCCGGTTACGACTATGAATCTTGAAATAAAGAGTCCTCTCCATATTCCTTGCCAGCCATTCCTTATCACGGTATTCTATACTGAAACTCCCATTCTTAAGCTCAATGTTTTCACCGAAAACCGCTTCTTTACGATAAGGAAAATGTTTCGATTTCGATTCCAGGATGAATGTGCTATCATTTATGAATTCAAGCGAGAACTCAATATCCTTTGGCAATGGGTTGTCTGTTTCCGGTATTACCCGGACCGGCATTTCCGGATATATCGGTAAGCGATTCCTGATGGTTCTGAAGTAAAATTCCACTTCATAGGAGAGCTCATTCAATGTTCTTTCCGTAAGCGCCCTTGACTTCAGAAGCATAATCTGGTTCTGTATGTTCTTCATGCCGCCAGGAAGGCCCAACCCCTGCAAAAGGTCAGAATTATCGACAAGGGCCCGCTCCTCACGATCGTTTACCAGTATTGTCGCGGTAGTCCGGTAAACAGCCATGGTATGCTTAACATACCAATTGGATACAAATAAAGCTATTGCAACAGATATCACAAACCAATACCAATACTTAAGAACAAGCGGTATTATCACCAATAAGTCGAAAGCGCTCCCTCGTGGTTGTGTATTAGAATGATCCAGTGTAAAATTTTCACTTTCTTTCATCATCATTTTACTTTCAGTGTTGGCATTATCCTGCTATTCAGGCAAATAAAATCCCCCCGTGTAACGAACCTCTTCCTTATGCAATAAACTTGTATTCTGTAACACCTTTATAGTGTCCGGAAGAATGCAATCACACCCAGGGTAGATGTTACAGTGCTAAGCAATAAAGTCCAAATTGTTGAATTAACCTCAAAGGATCTGCCCTTCATAGGAAGAGCATATATAATATCATTTGGCATTACGTAATAAAACTCGGATGAAAAAATACTTCTGTCTGAGAGTGAAAACTCCTTTATAACGGGTCCATATGGAGAAGGCCTTATTAGTTTTATCTTCTGCCGATCGCCAAAAGATGTCATGTCTCCTGCCATTGACAACGCTTCAAAAATGTTAATGCGCTCCTTAATTATCGGATACCTGCCCGGAAGGTTTACTTCACCGATTATGCTTATGAAGTTATTTACCAGCCTGATTGTTATGGCAGCATCAGTAAGATACCCGCTGAAAATTGAATCAAGATCAACCTTGATCTGGGACAGGGTCTTTCCGCCAACTTCAACTTGTCCGACAAAAGGGATTTCTATTATCCCGTTCTGATCTACAGTATATCCGAACAGCCCGGCGCTCTCCTCTGTCAAAGCCCCTCCTACTCCAACAGGCATACTGTTAAACAGTTCAGACCACTGTGGATCGGGTGTTAATACCCTTATATAGAGGTTATCGTATGGCATTATCCGGTAAGCTGCCGGAGTAACCGTATTGTGCAGGTCGCCTGCAACATTGCTGACACCTGAATGGCTGCCTGTAAACTGAAGATATGTGAGTTCCTTTTTAGTTACACAAGAGACTGATAATAAGAGAATCAAAGGAAACAGCACTATTTGTGAAGTATATTTCTTCATGGTCAGGGCATTAGATTATAAAGATAAATAAAGCACTCTGATAATTGATGCAAGTCCTAATAGTTTTCCGTTAACTAATAACCATAGTTATGACCGACTTTCAGCGAGCAATACCATGCCAGACATTTGACAGATGGCTCATCCCTTGAATTAATTTGACTACCCGCCATGAAGTGTCCGGAACCTTATAGTCATCACATATTACTTTTAGCAATCTGCTGTTTTTCTCACTCAATGCCAGCTTAACAGATTGCATGACATCATTTTCATTGAACCCTGTCAGAATAATGGTTCCCGCATCCTGAGCCTCAGGACGCTCCATGGAATTCCGTAGTGAGACAGCCGGAAAATCAAGGATCGCAGATTCCTCACTTATCGTACCACTGTCAGAGACTGTACAGATAGCATTCTTCTGGAGTTGAACGTAATCGGTAAAACCAAATGGCTTGAGAAACTGAATCAGAGCATTTATCTTTAGGCCATCCAAAGCCTCCAGTCTCTTTCGCGTCCGGGGATGTGTAGAAACAATGACAGGCAACTGATAGTCTTCAGCAAGGCGGTTCAGAACCAGCAGTATCTTCCCGAGGTTTTCGGGATTGTCAACATTCTCCTCCCGGTGAGCTGATACAACAAAATACCTGCCTTTTTCCAGATTAAGGGTCCTGAGTATTGTAGATGAGTCAATTTTGGGAGCATAATGATTTAGCACCTCAAACATCGGGGAACCGGTTAAATAAATACGCCTGTGAGGCAGACCTTCTGAGATTAGATGGCGCCTGGCATGTTCGGTGTATACCAGGTTGAAATCGGCAATATGGTCAATAACACGCCGATTAATTTCCTCAGGCACATTGAAGTCGAAGCAACGGTTCCCGGCTTCCATGTGGAAAACCGGAATATGAAGCCTCTTTGCCATATAGGCCGAGAGGCACGAATTGGTATCCCCGAGCACAAGCAGGGCATCGGGTCTCTCCTGGCGTAACAGCTCCCCCGACTTTCTTATAATATCACCAACTGAGGCCTCAAGTGAAGAAACATCAACATTCAGGAAAAAATCAGGCTTACGTAGTTCGAGATCCTTGTAAAATATCTCATTCAGCTCATAATCATAATTCTGGCCGGTATGCGCTATAATGTGGTTGACATGCTCATCAAGCAGTGACATTACCCTCGAGAGGCGGATGATTTCAGGTCGGGTTCCAACGACTGTAAGTACTTTAAGCTTTTGCTCCTTCATAGAAAAATATTCAATATCAGGCAATCTGTTACTGTGTAAAGTTAGGTGTTATACCTTTTCAAAAAAAGTATCAGTGTCAGCGGGATCATACTGTTCACTGATCCAGAAAATAGTGTAGAGATCCTCATCTCCCGTATTGGTTATGTTATGTGTATGCCACACCGGCATATCAACATAGGCAGGCTCGTTGCCATCAAGATCAAAATTCATAATTTTTTCAGTCCCGATGCGTCTTAACTGAATCCGGGCTTTGCCTTTGATAACAGCAAACCGCTCTGCCTTCCGCGTATGAAAGTGGTTTCCCCTGGTTATGCCTGGCTTTGTTGTTGAAAAGGAGATCTGACCTCCGCTGTTAAGTTTAACAACTTCAACGAAAGACCCCCGGTCATCAGTATTCAGCCGCAGCTTATACGGGAAATACGTGCTATGGTCTATATAACAGACAAATGTGTTGAACAGATTCCTTTCAAACGGATCTGACAGATCAGGAATAATCCCCTGCTCAAAATATTGCACCTTAAAACTTTGCAAGAGTGTCAGAATTTCAGTTACCCGGGCTTCATCCGTCGGAGTTATCCTGAATTCATTATCAGCGATTCTGTTTTGAATCAAATAATAGATTATCCTTACAAGATCACCGATGTAAATCAGCTTTAGCTGGGCGTCAACATCAACCCTGGGTTGTTCATTATGAGTAAGCTGGTGGGAAAAGGTAGCTACAACTGAATTATAATAGGGATTCCCAAATGGTCCGAAGACGTTGGGAATAACCATCCCGGTGAACATCCCCCCTGATCGTTGTGCCCACGCGGCAAACATTTGCCTTCCCTCACGCTTGGATTTGCCGAAAACATTGTCGCGTTCCTCCTGCGTCGAGGAGGAGAAAAGCACATGAGGCCTGACTCCGGCAGATTCCATTGCTGAAATCAGTTTCCGGACCAACCCGAGATTCGTATTAAATATCTCCTGCGGATCATTATGCCTGTTCAGCGCTGCCAGATGGACAATTGCATCACACTGACCTGCAAATGCTTTCAGCTTATCCTGATCCTGGAAGAAATCATCATGAAATGGAATCAATTCAATTGCATCCTTCTTCAGCGAAAGGTAATTGATTAAATGTGTCCCAATAAAACCGGCCTGGCCTGTAATTCCTACCCTGATCATTTTAAGTCTGAAATATTTTTAAAAAAGGTGATGCAAAAGATCTCTCCAAATCCCTGTAATCCCTCCTGACAATAAATCATCTGAAACTATAGGAGAACCGAAGAAAAAGTCCGGCTGAATTATTATACAACTCACCAATATCGACAGCCCCCGTAAGCCCTATACCAATATTACTATTTACCACCTTGTTCAGATCCAGGTATGCTGAAAACTGATCTTTTTTCCCAAAGATTCCATATGATCCGGGATCTTCTATCCCTGTTGACTGCTCTTCATCGGTAGTATGATAAGTACCAAAATTCTGAGAAATTGATGCTTTGAAAGTAAAATCAATATCTTTTAGTGAGCCGGTACTACCAAGATGAAAAACAACTACCCTGTTGTTGACAAAAAAGTCTTCGGGGTGAGTTGGCAACTCCGGCCTCAGGAACTCACCGGTAGAGATAAACGGATTGCCAAGTCCGACACCATCATAAGACCATCCCGTAATGTACTGTCCATGATTGTAGTACGGTTCATAAGCCGAGCCATACTCAGGTGACCAAGGCCTGCCAGCCTGATTCTTCGTATACAGTAGTTCAAGAAGGATCTTACGCCACTGGAAGGCATTCTTATTCTGCCGGAGGTTTATAATGCTTAACCCGTGAAGTCCGTCCTGAATATTTGCCAGATGAGCAAGACCCCCGACCTCGTAAAGGCTCTGCCGATAGAGTAAAAGCTTCAAACCTTCAAGCTCGAACTCCATGCCCAAATCAATTGAACCAAGGTGATTTCCCTGTCGTTCCTCCTGAATATATCCGTTACTGTACCTTTTCCCGGTCAGTACATAATAGTATGTCTCCCATGGACTCAGGGTGTAGTTCTCCAGGTAATAGTCCTGCTCGTTCCCCCAGACTACCTGATGGTTGAATCCGGCATAAAATCTGAAATTCCATGAAGGTTTCCCAAACCGACCATAAAGGGATTTCTGATGCAGGTATGATTTT
>CAZGDJ010000006.1:0-22013 GCA_964524635.1 uncultured Rikenella sp.
GTGCCACACCGGCAGTTAGTGTTCCTATTGAAGCCATTCTTTCTGATTGAATCAGGTGTTGCTGAGTAGCCTTCAACTCTTCAATTGTCGAAACAAGCTCTTCAGTCCTTTCCTTCACTGTCACTTCAAGTTCAGCTTTATGCTGATGCAAGGCTTCTCTCATTTTGAGCTGAATAAGATAGAGGGAAGATATAATAGAAGAAGTTATTATCTCAAATATGTTCGATAAAGTAAGCCCAAAATAGAATGGGAAAAAACCTTTTTCTACATTCAATCCAACCAGAAAATTGGTAAGAACACATATCGGTTGCACTAAAACAAGATAATAAACAAACACATAAAAAAACCATGTGATACCCATTCTGAGGTATTGCTTATTGAGACTTTTCAGGTAATCATATACATACCAGCTAATAAAAAGAGGTATCACATGCATCAGGAATGTCGTCAGATAGGAACCATCAGGCAGGGTGCTTATCGTTGTTAACAAACATGCAATTATGATTGTCCATGGATTTGAAATATAAAAGATACTGATTAACAAAGGGATCTCACGTAAGTCAGAGGAGGCTCCCTGAATGCCCGGAACATTGAACCTGACTACTCCTAGAATACAGGACAATGACCCAAGGATTATCATTAAAAGGATATCCTTTTTAATTGTTACCCTATCATATATTAGTATTCTCAAGACAATGAGCTTTAACTTCCGGAAAGAATGGTATAAGTTAATAATTTATCTTTTTGGTAAGATGACACCCTCAATTATAAAAGATTAAACCTTGCCCGATTTGTGGAGCTTTACAGTGACCGGTTCAAGAGTTACAAGGCATCCCTTTGACATTTTAAGCAGGTCAGGCTCAATAATAGAAAAAAATTCATTCAGTTTCTCCTCATCATCAATCATCTCAATCACAGCCGGCAATTTTTCTGTCAGCTCCCAGAACTTTGAAGTATGGATGTGGCTGCTTAGCCCATATCCCATAATGCCCCGAAACACTGTCACACCGGAGATGCCCTTCTCCTTAGCCAGGTAGACCACATGCTCATAAAAAAGCTCATGACCGATCATATCGGTGTTGCTGGCGTAGATCTTCAGTACAGATTTGTTTTTTTCCATTCTCAGAGAAGATTAGTTAGCACAAAACCAAGATATACTGCAATAAAACCAAGAAAGATGCTCAATCCGGTATACAACAATACCGATAATATCTGACCACTATGCATCAGCATGAGATTCTCATTTGTGAAGGTAGAAAATGTAGTAAATCCTCCACAGAGTCCTACCATCAGAAACATCCTCCACCCAGTTGTCAGAATAGTGCTTTTTTCTGCTATCCCGGTTAATAATCCTATTAAGAAACTACCAGTCACATTAACCAGGAGAGTACCAAAAGGAATGGAGAAAAAGAAAATGCTCAGGTTAAGCATTGATACAAAATACCGTGCAACGCTTCCGATAAAACCGCCAAAGCCTATAAGAATAATATTCTTTAACATTTAACTTTGTTATTATTCAAAATTAAGATAATTATGCTGAACTCATATGACTGAGAATGTGAAAGCACGTTGATTATATGAAGTTAAAAAAAACGCCCGGCAGGAAAACCTGCCGGGCAAAAAAAACCAAAACAATTACTAATTTCAGATGGCTGAGCCTCCTCTCTCTCCGGTTCGTATTCTGATACATTCTTCAAGAGGAGTAATAAATATCTTTCCGTCACCCACAACTCCTTCTGTCCCGTCAGTTCTTGCAGCCTTAAGTATTGCATTAACAGTGATGTCAACAAATTCATCATTCACTGCTATTTCAATTTTTATCTTAGGTATAAGGTCGGGGACGATTCTCTGACCCCTGTACATTTCTTCAATTCTCTGTTGTCCATGGCCTGAGACACGGCTGACTGTAATTCTGGTAATCTCGGCAAGTATAAGTGCTTCGCGCACTTTATCAAGCTGTACCTCACGTATTATTGCTGTTATCAGTTTCATATCTATCGGTTTAAGGGGTCATTTACTAACTGGGATTAAGCATTCCATATCCTCTCTCACCGTGGTAAGATCTGTCAAGCCCGGCCATTTCATCATCCTCGGTCGCCTTAAACTTTACCACTTTATTAAGAAGGAAAATAATAATAAACGTCATAACTGATGCGTAGACAATAGCTATACCTACTGCAAGTGCCTGTATTCCTAGCTGATTCCATACGGTCCATATTCCTCCTGAAACAGATGTTGCGTCTGCCATCCATGAACGTCTGATAAAGAAGACCAGGAAAAGAGCTCCGACTATACCTCCCACACCATGAATTCCGAAAGCATCAAGGCTGTCATCATAACCTAGTCTGTTCTTAGCCTGGATAGCCATATAACAAACAGTTGAAGCCAGTATGCCGAGTATCATTGCACCATAGGGCTGGACCACCCCGGCGGCAGGTGTCACCGCAACAAGGCCGGCAAGTATTCCGCTGGCAAAACCCAACGCAGTTGACTTGCCCTGGTGAAAACCTTCAATTATTATCCATGACATGGCGCCTGATGCTGCTGCAACCTGCGTGGCGGTAAGCGCCTGTGCTGTACTGAGCCCGCTGGAGATACTGCTTCCAGCATTAAACCCAAACCATCCGACCCAGAGGAGTCCTGCACCAAGCATTGTAATAACAAGGTTGTTTGGGCGGATAACCTGATAAGGGTAGCCGCGGCGTGATCCCAGATATAATGCAGCAACAAGTCCACTCACACCAGCAGAGATATGAACCACTGTTCCACCTGCAAAATCTATTGCACCTTTCGCCCCAAGGTTGAACAGGAATCCGTCTGATGCCCAGACCCAGTGGCAAAGAGGATTATAAACCAGCAGACTCCACACAGCAATAAATAAACAGTAAGCCTTGAAACTAACACGTTCAGCAAAGGCTCCGGCTATAAGTGCAGGGGTAATTATAGCGAACTTACCCTGGAACATTGAAAACACATATTCAGGGACTCCGCATTCCAAAATATTTTCATCTATCCCTTTAAGGAAAAAATAATCAGGAGTCCACCCTATCCATCCTCCCAGAATATTCTTTCCAAAGCACATGCTGTACCCTACAATCACCCACAGTACACTTATGATCCCCATTGCAACAAAACTATGCATAATGGTACCCAGTACATTCTTGGATCTGACAAGTCCGCCGTAGAACATTGCCAGACCTGGAATCATCAGCAGGACAAGAGCTGTTGATGTAAGCATCCAGGCTGTTGCACCTGAGTCAATTTTATTTCCGTCGGAAGCCTGCAACGGGATACACAAAACCAAGAACAACAAAAAAATAATTACATGTTTTTTCTTCTGCATTTTCATAATATTAAGTTTTGGCTTATTATGTCAATATTTTTTTACAAAAATATCTGTTTTCATGATAAATCAAACTTTTATTATATTTTTTTTAACAATTACCCTATATTTTTAGGGGTTGATACTTATTTTTATTCATTTTGAGATTAATTAGCCCCATTTTTTAGGGGGTGTATGTAAATATTTTCATATTTTACATTTTCTCTTTTAATATTGTTGTCAGGATGAAAAACAAAACCCGGGATGCCAGCTTCAGGCATCCCGGGTTTATAACATAAGTGAATTTATTTCAGAAAGTTATTCCGGCAGCAATAAGTTATGCAAAATTCTTTCTGTTCTTATTTCCATCCGCTTACAGCAGCTTTATAATCGTTTGTATATCCATAATGTCCGGTAAAGATGTACTGAACATCATTAAGGCCTGTGATCTTTTTCATCGACTTTTTCGCCTGCCTAGCATTCTTATTGATAAACTTTGGGAAAAGATCTACTGATCCGTTATACAGTCTCAATGCATCACCCGTAAAAAGGTATTTATCATTTACCTGGTAACATGTGGCTCCGGGAGTGTGACCCGGGGTGGGTATGGGATGAATCTTTATATCACCTATTTTAATAATGTTGCCATCAATCAGCTTGTACTCTTTTGCATCAATCTTGTTACCAAACCAGAGGAGTCTTCCGGTCTCTCCATTGATCACCTGTTCTTCAGTTTTAGGAAGATATATTTCTGCCTTGTCAAAGAGTCTTATACCTCCGGCATGGTCACTATCAGAATGAGTAAGTAAAACTGCCTTCACCTTGTCAGGGTCAATGTCAAGCTTCTTTAGCTCATCTTTAATATCCCCTTTTTTTATACCAGCATCGATCGCAATAAAATGATCACCGTCCTTTATCAGATACATATTTACAAACTTATCCTTAACAGCGTATACATCATCAGTGATCTGGGATGTTACAACCGGGGTCATTTTTTTCTTGGCAGAACTTCCTCTGATTCCATAGGAAGCAAAGAAGAGAATAATCAGTACTACTAACGCTCCAAGAATGAGGAGTAGTTTTTTTAATATCTTTTTCATAGCGATAAGTATTAACCTTGAAAGTTAAAAATTCTATTTTTTCTCAGGATGCTTTGATTCATACCTGTTTGATAACAGCAATGAGGTAGTCAGCATTATAGTGATTATCAGATTAAGTCCGGCGCTCAAATTTACTCTTGAGATCAGGTTACGGTAATCCACATAGAAAAGGCTGATTATCATTAATACCCAAAGAATCAACACAAGAATTATTCTGAAGGTTTTCATCTCTTTTTACTTTTGGATAATTAGTTAAAGGTAAAAAAATTAAAAAATAATTTGTTTGTTTAAAAACTTACCGTATCTTTGACCAGTTGGTTAAACTATTAGGTTAAACTATAAGATTAAACTCAATGGTTAAAACAAAAGAGGTTGACAAGGGGACAGAGGAGAGGATTTTTCAGGCTGCGACAGATGTCTTTGAGGAGAAAGGCTATGCTGGAGCACGTATGCAGGAGATAGCAGACAGGGCAGGAATAAATAAAGCCTTACTTCATTATTACTTCCGCTCCAAGGAACAGCTTTTCGGAGCAGTGTTTCCTCCGCTGATGACAAAGATGTTCGAAAAGATCTTCTCCATATTTATGCTTGATCTGCCTTTCGAAGACAAGATTAGGTTATACTATAATGAACATATAAACATCTTTATTAAGAATCCGAACCTGCCGCTTTTTATCCTGAATGAAATAACACATAACCCCGACCTTTTAAAAAGTATGTCGGAAAGAGGTCCGTTTTCACATATACGCGACATTATTTTTCAGAAACACTCAAAAGAGCTTTCCGAGATAGGAATAAGTAAAAGAGAGATGCCCCAGCTGATGGTAAGTGTTGTCTCTCTGGCAATATTTCCTTTTGCGGCACGTGATGTAATAAAGGTGATGATACCGGAGCTCGGAGATAACAAAGCGTTTAATTCTTTTATGGAGGAGAGAAAAAAATTCGTCGCTGAATTTGTAATTACCGCCCTGAAAAATCGTAGAAAATGAAAAAGATACTGATTACAGCTGCTGTTTTACTCGCTGCGCTTGCCGTTTCCGGACAGAGAACAGTGACATTATGGGAATGCTATGATTCAGCTGCCGCGACAACTCCACTGGCCCTGGAGGTCGCACTATATACAGAGATATCAGAACTGAAGGACCGTAACCTGTCTGCAGCATATCTGCCTGCACTTGATCTTAACGGAAGCGCATTGTATAATTCCGATGTCGTTGATATGTCAGATATGCTTGGCTCTTTGCCCATTCCTCCAGGATCACTGCCATCTATTCCTCATGAACAATACAAAGCCACTTTTGACGTCAGCCAGGTGATCTGGGATGGAGGAGTGACTCGAAATGCACGTGCCGTGGAGCAGGTTGTAAAAGAGCTGAATATGCAGCAGAATGAAGCCGATATTTATCGCCTGCGGGAACAAATAAACAATTATTATTTCCTTATTATGCTGACTTCAAGCCAGGCAGAGGTTGTGGAAATTTTAATTACAGAACTGGATGCAAAAATCAGAGACACACAGTCCGGAGTAAGCAACGGAGTCATCTCAGCTGTGACACTTGATGTTCTTGAGGCCGAAAAAATAAAAGCAACACAGTCTCTGATTGAGATGAAATATCGTAAAGCTGCTCTCATCAAAGCTCTTGAGCAGATGACGGGGATAAAAGATCTGGAAGGAGCTGTTCTGTCTATGCCTGAACCTGTCATTGCTGATGATATTGTAAGTGATCATCCTGACCTGCGTCTATTTGATATACGAAACCATCAGCTTGAGGTATCCAAAAGTCTTCTAAAAAGCCAGCGTATGCCAAAAGCATTTGCTTTTGCACAACTAGGCTATGGAAATCCTCCGGGAAGTAACTTCCTTTCTGATAAAGCAGACGTATATTATTCAATGGGAGCAGGTCTGAAGTGGAATATCTTTGACTGGAACAGGAACAGCAATGAAAGGCAGTCCCTGACAATCCAGCAGCAACTTATTGACATAAAAAAGAGCGTAACCACAGAATCGCTTCAGCGCATGCTTACAATAAAAAAGTCTGAGATTGCTTCACTCAGGGAGGCAGCCGTCAGTGATGCAGATCTTATCTCAATCCGGAAGAAGATTGTTTCAGCTGCTGCCTCGCAGCTTGAAAACGGCACCATAACTGCTTCACAATATCTCACTGAGCTAAATAGTGAAAAGCAGGCTGTAATATCTGCTTCCATCAGGCAGATAAGCATTGCCCGCGCCGAGGTTGAATACATGAATATCACAGGAAAAAATAAATAATGATAATATGAAAAAGTTCTTTGTACCAATAACTGTTCTTCTTCTTTCTGCAGCCTGCGGGAGTGGTGAGAATGATGCTGATGCGTGGGGCACCTTTGAAGCAGAAGATGTCATTATCTCAGCCGAGACATCAGGACGCATCCTGGCTATGGATGTGACTGAAGGAATGGTAGTTAACGGCGGCGCCATCATCGCCGTCACCGACACCGTCATGTCAGTTCTTCAGCTTAACGAGCTTGACGCGGTGACGGCGGGGGCGCAGTCGCGCCTGGCGGGCATTGCGGCGCAGGACGCGGTCATTGCCACGCAGATAGATAACATCAGAATTAACATTGAGCGCACGCGCCGCATGCTCGCTGATGGTGCCGCCACACAGAAACAACTTGATGACCTTACGGGTCAGATGGATGTGCTCAGAAAACAATCCGAGGCAAATAGCACCCAGCGCAAAACTGTAGCTGCTGAGCTTCAGGGTGTTGATGCCAAACGCGCAGTAATTCATGAACAGATACACCGTAGCTCTGTCAGGGCACCATTCACTTCAACTATAATTGAGAAATACGCTTCCGCTCATGAGCTTACTACTGCCGGAAAACCTCTGGTCAAGCTGGCGGATATGAGCATAATGAAACTTAAGGTGTGGGTCAGCGGCGCTCAGCTTGCAGATGTGAAAATTGGATCAACATGCACTGTACGAATAGATGACGGAGAAAAGGGGTTTAAGAATTTTAACGGAACGATAAGCCATGTCTCTGAGAAAGCTGAGTTTACTCCAAAGATCATCCAGACAAAAGAGGAACGTGTAGCACTCGTCTATGCTGTGACAATTGATGTACCCAATGATGGTTCAATAAAATCAGGTATGCCCGGCGAGGCTATCTTCTAAAATGGCCAGGGCAATAGAAGTATATAATCTTACGCACCGCTACGGTAAGGTAACAGCGCTTGATGATGTCAGCTTAATTGTTGACACCAATGAACTCTTTGGATTTATCGGTCCTGATGGCGCAGGGAAAACCTCATTGTTCCGTCTTGCCGCCACACTTCTGATACCATCTGAAGGAAAAATCACTCTCTTTGGCCTTGACACTGTTAAAGACTTTCGTGAACTGCGCTGCAGGATCGGGTATATGCCTGGTCGCTTCAGCCTATACCAGGATCTGACGGTACAGGAGAACCTTGATTTCTATTCTACAATATTTGGCACGACTATCAAGGAAAACTATCATCTCATTGAGCCTATTTACAGTCACATTGAGCCCTTCAAAAAAAGACTTGCAGGGCAGTTATCGGGTGGCATGAAGCAGAAACTGGCCCTGTCATGCGCTTTGATCCACAAACCGGATGTATTGATCCTTGATGAACCCACTACAGGCGTTGATGCAGTATCACGTGTCGAATTCTGGGAGATGCTGGCCAGCCTGAAAAAGGAAGGTATCACAATTATTGTGTCAACACCCTATATGGATGAGGCACTGCGCTGTGACCGCATAGCCCTGATCCAGTCAGGCAGATTACTCGGGGTTGATAAGCCTGATAATATACGTCGCGCATACAGCAAGAAACTCTATGCTGCAAAACATCCTGAAAAGTACAGACTTCTTCTTGCTCTCCGTTCTGAACCCTGTGCTCTGAGCCCTGAGCCTTTTGGCAATGCAGTACATTTTACACTTGATCAGGGTGTAACCCCTCAGATTCTTGCAGCCAATCTTGCCGCTTCCGGTCTTCGGGATGCCACGGTTGAAGAAATAACTCCGGGCATCGAAGATGTCTTCCTTGAACTAATGCAGAGAGAAACAAGATGACTGAACAGAAGGTAATAGAGGTAAAAGACCTGGTAAAGAAATTTGGTTCCTTTGTGGCCAATGATCACCTTACATTTGATGTCTTTAAAGGTGAGATATTTGGTTTTCTGGGAGCAAACGGAGCAGGCAAAACCACTGCCATAAGAATCTTTTGCGGGTTGTCACGTCTTACCTCAGGTAAAGTGGTGGTGGCTGGCATTGACGCAGGAAAAAACCCCGAAGAGATAAAGAAACGAATAGGGTATATGTCACAACGCTTCTCTCTCTATGAAGATCTGACTGTAACCGAGAACATTGAGCTTTACGGAGGTATATACGGAATGAGAATGAAAGAGATTGTCTCCCGCACAGAACAATTGCTTGAGCGGCTTGACTTCGACAGATACAGAAATACCCTGATCAGATCACTTCCTCTTGGGCTAAGGCAGAAGCTGGCTTTTGCCGTAGCGGTATTTCATGATCCGGAGATTGTCTTTCTTGATGAGCCTACAAGTGGTGTAGACCCGATAACCCGAAGACAGTTCTGGGAAATGATCTACGAGACTGCATCAAGAGGAATAACCGTTTTTGTTACAACACACTATATGGATGAGGCCGAGTATTGTGACAGGGTCACAATAATGAATGAAGGCCGTATTGTTGCTCTTGACACTCCGGCATCATTGCGTCAGTCATACGGCACCTCTTCAGTCGAGGAGCTCTTTGTGAAAATCACAAGACCTAAATTCTCTGCGGTATGAAGAGATTCATGGCATTCGTAAAGAAGGAGTTCCTTCATATCTTCCGTGATTACAGGACACTGATAATTCTCTTTGGACTACCTGCAGTGCAGATACTTGTTTTCGGTTATGCTGTGAGAACGGATATCAGTAATGCAAAAATTGCTGTCCTGGACAACTCAAAGGATGAGGTCACCAAATCAATAATCAACAAACTTGAATCATCCTCCTTCTTCACTGTAGCTTATAACCTGAACAGCTTTGATGAAATTGACGGGGCATTTAAAGGAGGGAAGATTAAAGAAGTTGTTGTTTTCCCTGAAGATTTTGGAGCTGACATGACGCGTGAAGGGAGAGCTACAATAAGCATTATCGCTGATGGTTCAGAACCCAATAATGCCAGCCTGGTGAGCAATTACACAACAGCTATTCTGAGCGATTACTCTTCTGAACTTACAAAGCAGGTTACAGGTTCAGTGCCGATAATTCAGCCTGAAGTGCTAATGTACTTCAATCCAAACATGAAGAGCCACTTTATGTTTGTTCCGGGGGTTATATCCCTGATACTTATACTGGTATGTGCGCTTATGACTTCAGTCACTATCACCAGGGAGAAGGAGTTCGGCACCATGGAAGTGCTCCTGGTATCACCTCTGAAACCATGGCAGATAATAGTTGGCAAGGTGGCACCTTATTTTTTCCTGTCAATAGTAAATGTAGTGGTGATCCTTTTAATGGCATGGTTCGTCTTTGACCTTCCTGTACAGGGTAGTACAGTTTTGCTAATGGCAGAGTGCATGCTATATATACTGCTCGGCCTGTCAATAGGCATACTTATATCAACATCTGTTTCGAAGATGGAGAACGCAATGTTCATCTCCATGCTGGGGATGATGCTTCCCAGTCTGCTTCTGTCAGGCTTCATCTTCCCTGTTGAAAATATGCCCGCAGGTTATGACATTGTTGCCTATGCCCTTCCACCATACTGGTTTGTCAGCATTATTCGTACTATTATGATTAAAGGTGCAGGATTTGCATATGTCTGGAAAGAAACACTCATCCTTGCTGCAATGACACTTTTCTTTATGGCCATGAGCGCAAAGAATTTTAAAATCAGATTATCGGAGAGCGGGAAATGAGAAAGCTGGTGTTTTTACTTAAAAAGGAGTTCAGGCAGATAAAAAGAAATACTTTTCTTGCCAGAGCAGTCATAGTTGTGCCGTTGCTGCAGATGCTACTCTTGGTTCCGGCGGTCACCCTCGAGATCAAAAATGTTGACCTGGCACTGATGGATAACGATCATACTCCGGCATCACGTGAGTTAGTTGCGAGGCTGACCGGTTCTTCTTTCTTCAAGACCAGGATGACAGCACGCGACTATGATGAAGCGGAATCTCTCCTTTTAGGTGGAAAGGCAGATATGGCACTTATAATTCCCGATGGCTTCTCTGAAAATCTGTCAGGTAATGGCACACCACGCATCCAGGTACTTGCCGATGCTGTCAATGTCACTTCAGCACAACTTGGATGGGCTTACCTGAGCGCCGTTGTAAGGGATTATAACAGTGATGTCATAATAGACCAGGGTGTGGCTCCTTCATCTGTTCCGGGAATTACTGTTTCCTCACGCTACTGGTATAATCCTACGCTGGATTATAAATTCTACATGCTTCCCGGGATCCTGGTGATACTTATTACTGCCATCGGGTTGCTGATGTGCGGGCTAAACCTCGTACGTGAGAAAGAGATGGGTACTATTGAACAGATAAACGTTACTCCGGTGAAAAAATGGCAGCTGATAGCATCCAAGGTTGTCCCCTTCTTTATTATCGGCCTCATTGACCTTGCTATTGGTCTTATAGTAGGCTGGATTGCCTTCAGAATACCTTTTGAGGGTAGCCTTCTGCTATTCTTTGTCTGTGCCGCTATCTTCCTTGTGGCAGTACTAGGACTTGCCCTTTTCTTTTCAACCTTTGCCTCCACACTGCAGCAGTTTCTTTTTGTCGCTTTCTTCTTTGTGATGATTTTCGTCCTGATGAGCGGTATATTTACTCCATATGAAAGTATGCCTAAATGGGCACAGTATTTTGACTTTATCAACCCTGTTTTTTACCTTATGCGTATAAACAGGATGATAATGCTGAAAGGATCAGGATTCCACGATATAGCCCGTGAAATGGGCGCATTGACAGTTCTGGCTATAGGCTTTATAACTTTTGCTATAAGAGCATATCGGAAAAGAGCTTAATAACATGCCTTATCTGCCTGGAGTCACTGTTGCCGTCACAGGCCAGTGATCAGAGATAAATATGCCGTTCTCAATTACCTTCCAGATATAATGAGACTGTGATCTCATCCCGTTGCGTATGAAAATGTAATCAATGCGTTTACCAACAGGCTCTTTCCCCCAGTTGTTAAAGGTATATTTCAATCCCTCGGGGCGGGTCTCAGAAATAGTATACGAATCGACAGCCATGCTCCCCTCCTTCATCCTTTTAATAGCCATGCTGCCTGGCTGGTCATTAAAATCTCCGGTGACAATAAAGTCATTATCACCTGACAGTTCACTTATCCTGTTCAATAAAACACCTGCACTCATATAGCGCGCTGAATCACTGATATGATCAAAGTGAGTATTAAAGAAAAGAAGTGTATCAGATGTGACCTTGTCAATTAGTTTTACCCATGTGGCTATGCGCGTCAGTGCTGCACCCCACCCTATAGAGCCGGGGACATCAGGTGTAGCTGACAACCAGAAAGTACCACTGTCTATGGATGTGAAGCGTCCAAGACGATAAAAGACCGGGCATGCTTCTCCTTTCCTCAGCCCGTCATCACGACAGGCAACAACAGATCCATAGCCCGAAAGAGCAGAGTCAAGGTACATATACTGATGCCATAAGACTTCCTGTAATCCCAACAGATCAGGTATCTCCTGATCTATGAAACCTGTCACTATAGCAGCACGGTTAGGCCATGAATTGATACTGTCAAGTGGGGTGTCCATCCTGATATTCAAAGTCAAAACATCAATATTCCTATTCTCACTGATCTTGCAGGAATTAAGCAGAACAATAAAAAATGTAAGAATTATACAGATCCTGGCCATTTTTGAAACTTTTTTTTAAAAATACTAATTTATCCAGAGAATGTATGAAACGAAAAATTGTATCTTTGCTTCACTATCCATCCTTTTCGCAAGAAAAGTTTTGGTTTATAGAGAAGAGGGGAGAGATTAGGCTCAGAGAACCTCTAGCAACCTCAGGGAACATGTCCTTAAAGGTGCTAACACCTACCCTGAAGAGGGAATTATAAATTGAGATTTTTGCGAACAGCCACATGCTTAAGCAAAGATTATCAGACAACAACGTAGGTTGTTGTAATGTATTGTATAATAGTATTTTAATTATTTATATCATGTCAAAAAAAAGAAGCATAGAAGAGATCAACGAAAAAATTCGAAAAAGAAAAGCCGTTGTTCTCACAGCCGAGCAGGTCTCAGCGATGGGCAAAGAGTTGAAGCCTGAAGAGATTATGAACAGGGTCGATGTGGTTACTACTGCCACTTTCGGGCCAATGTGCTCATCAGGTGTTTTCATTAATTTCGGTCATACCACCCCGCCTATGCGCATGGAAAAGATAACGTTAAATAATGTTCCTGTATTTGGAGGCATTGCAGCTGTTGACGCTTACCTTGGTGCCACAGAGACAGCAATGCCGCAGGATATATACGGAGGCGCACATGTCATTGAAGAGCTTATTGAAGGGAAGGATGTTCTTCTGCAGGCGACAGCTAAAGGTACTGATTGCTATCCAAGAACAGAGGTAAAGACATTGATAAACAAGAGTACCATCAACGAGATGATAATGTTCAATCCCCGCAATGCTTACCAGAACTATAACGTGGCAGTTAACAGCACGACAAAAATAAAATATACTTACATGGGCACACTCCTTCCCGCTTTTGGTAATGCGAACTTCTCAACATCGGGAGAACTGAGTCCATTGCTGAATGACCCTGAACTGCGTACCATTGGTATCGGGACACGCATATTTTTTGGTGGTACCACTGGTTATGTCGCCTGGAATGGCACCCAGTTTAATACCGGTAAGCCACTTAATGAACATGGGATACCATTAGGTAACGCTGCAACACTGGCCCTGATTGGAGACGCCAAACAAATGATCACACGGTTCATTAAGGCAGGATACTTTGAGAAATATGGCGTGACAATGTTCGTAGGTGTCGGTATTCCTATTCCTGTTATAGATGAGGATATGGCCCGCAGAGTGTCAATCCGGAACAGCCAGATTGAGACAAATATTATTGACTATGGTTCCGGCAACTCTGACCTGCTGGGGCGAACAAATTATAAGACCCTCTTTTCAGGCGAGATAAGGCTTAACGGAAAGAAGATACGCACTGCCCCTCTCTCAAGTTTAAAAGCTGCAAGGGAAATTGCAGAGATACTTAAAACTGAAGTCGCTGACGGACGCTTTCTTCTTACAGAACCCGTTGCTCTTCTGCCAAAGACAACAGGACTTAACAAGTTGGATATCAGACTGTAATTATTATAGCAAAGAATAATAACTATGACAAGCAAAAGATTTGTCCTGACCTTTCCCCCGGAATCATCAGGAGAACCGGTAACATACAACCTCATAAAAAAATATGATATAAGGGTTAATATTGTTAAAGCAGATGTTTCACCAGGCAAGATAGGTCATCTGGTTATGGAGATGACCGCCCCAGTAAAAGTGCTGAAAGAAGGGATGGAATATATCCGGCAGCAAAACGTTGAATGTGAACCAATAGATAAAAAGATAAGATACAGGAAAGAGCTCTGCATACACTGCGGTGCGTGCTCTGCTGTTTGCTTTGCCGGAGCCCTGACTATGGACCGTAAGACCGCGCAGCTTGGTTTTGATCCGGAGAAATGCGTGGTATGTGAGTTATGTTTAAAATCGTGCCCGTTGAGACTCTTTTCAATAGACATTGGCTAAAAGTCCGGCATATGAGCCTCGCTTCTACCGTGAAGCCATGGGCAACAAGAGGTGGAAGAGTTTCAGGGTGGGTTACCGTGAGACCGATCTGTGGGTTGCCGTTGATGCCGGAGGATACTGCCGTGAAATGGAACGGTTTACAATGGACCGGATCCTGTTTTACAGGACTATTCTCGAGAAGCACATAAGTGAATTCCCTGAATTCAGAGATTCGTTAGCCCCGGTCATGGCGCCGGCCTTTGTACATTCACTGGTGCGTGATATGAGTGAAGCAGCGCAGTCAGCAGGCACCGGGCCTATGAGCGCCGTGGCCGGCGCCATGGCCGAATACATATCAAATGACCTTATTGAGAAATTCGGACTGCACGAAGTGATAACAGAGAACGGCGGTGATATCTTCATGAAACTGGAAGCACCTGCAACAACATCTGTCTATGCAGGCACCTCCCCCCTTTCAGGAAAGATCGGACTGGTGATAAAACCTGAAGAGACTCCATTATCTGTCTGCTGCTCCTCGGGAACTGTAGGGCATTCACTCAGCTTTGGAGTGGCCGATGCATGTATGATAGCCTGCAGGTCAGGTGCACAGGCAGATGCCTATGCCACTGCATTCTGCAATGAGGTCAAAAACAAAGACATGGTCAACCATGTCACTCAGCTGGCTCTGAAAAAACAAGATGTCATTTCTGTGGTCATAATAAAGGATGACGTAGTAGGGATTGGCGGTCAAATTGAGATAAAAACTCTATAACCTGAACTTATAAAAGCATTTGCGCCGGCTGTTGATGCAACCCTCACATTTGCTTTTTTGTCTATCTATTAAGAAAATTATTACCTTTGGTTTATGTATGATGTATTATCGGAATGCATCATCTGCTCTTTTCTGATTGCGGATCTGGTGATAGATTAACTTATGAACCGTATCCTTTTAGTTGGTGAAAATAATCAGACAACTGAATTTGTTGTTTCCATCCTTAAAGATGAATTATGTGAAACCGTAATTGTAAGCTCCGGAGAAGATGCTAATCATATTCTTGAAAAAGAACACTTTGACTTAATACTGCTCACCACCCTTTTACCTGACTTCACCTGGAAAGACATGCTGAAGGGCATCAGGCAGATGAAGAATCCTGATGAACTGCCCATAATTGTTCTGGGTGAAGAACATGATGAAAACCAGGAAAAGGTTGCCCTCAGCCTTGGGGCTAATGATTATATATGCCAGCCAATTTCTCAATTGTCGCTTAAGATGAGAATCAGGGATTTGCTACTCGGACAGTTGAGGGAATCAAATACAAAGTGCAAGCTGAAGATGGTGGAGGACCTGATAGACAGTATTCCAATGGTTACCGTAATAGTGGATGAAGATGTCAGGGTGCTTAATGCAAATTTTACAGCAAAAAGATTTGTTGACAAACCCATATCCGGAGTCATTGATAAGCTTGGAGGTGCAGCACTGAATTGCATTAATGCTCTGTCAGACAATGATGCCTGCGGCAGGACGAACAATTGCGAGTATTGCATTATTCGTAATTCTGTTAATCATACTTTCAGACACGGAGAGTCTGTTTACAAAGAAGAAGGAAAGCTTACTATTCAGAGCAAAGGGCAATCAAACACTCTCGATATAGTTGTATCAACATCACCTTTTAAGATGAATGGCAAACCTGCCGTGATTCTCAGTATTGATGATATTACACCTTATAAACAAGCTATCAGTGAAATGCAGGAAGCCCGGGACCTGTATGCATTCCAGGCCCAGGAGCTGTCTCAGCTGACAGAGGACCTTGACATGGTTAATACTAACCTGCACCACGAGAAAGAGAAAATACAGGCTATTTTTGACTCATCCAACATTGGTATAAGCATAGTAGACAATAAGGGCAAATTTGTAATGTTCAACAACTGGTTGCTTGATCAGCTTGGTTATACTGAAGAGGAGCTTAAAACAAAAAGTAACCTTGACATTACCCATCCTGATGATGTTGAGAGTAGCAGTACCTGGTTCCAGAAGATTATCAGGGGCGAAACGGACCGGTATTGCCTCGATAAGAAATTTATACGCAAAGACGGTTCTTTTTTCTGGGCTGACCTGTCAGTATCAGCAGTCAGAGATGATAATGGCAAGGTAATCAACGTAATTGGTATTATCAGAGACATAACTTACTTTAAAGAGGCTACAGAAGCCCTGGTTAAAAGTGAGATTGCTCTGAAAGAAGCCCAGAGAATAGGCAATATTTCGCATTGGGAATATGATCATGCGAATAACAGGCTTTCACTGTCAGAACAGACATATAAAATCTTCGAGCTTGAAAGACAGACATTTGTTCCCAACGTTGATAATATGCTTGCACTGCTTGGTCCGGATTCCGGGAAAATGTATATAGAAAAATACCGGGAATGTATCAGGAACAAGACAGAACTTAACCTTGAATATAGCTTTGTGACAGCCTCAGGTAAAACAAAGTACCTTAATGTAAAAACAAAAACCAGGTATAACAGGAATGGCGCTCCGGTATTAACTTTCGGGACAATCACAGATATAACTGAAAGAAAAGAAATTGAGTTACAGATTGCCACACAGAATGAAAAACTGAAAGAACTTAATGCCACCAAGGATAAATTCTTCTCCATCATCTCTCATGATCTCAAAAATTCCTTTGGAGCCATTATGAACCTTTCAGATCTGATGATAACCGATTTCAGCACCTATAGTGCCGAGGAACTAAAGGAGTTTACAGGGTTGATCAATTCAACATCAAAAGCAACATACACATTACTGCAAAACCTTCTCGAATGGGCAAAAGCACAACAGGGCCGTATAACCTTCAAACCCGGGAAGCTAAACTTAAGGTCGGTGACTGATGATTGTATAAAACTTTCATTCCATAACATTCATTTAAAGGATATTACTGTAAGAAACCAGGTGCCTGATAGCCTGTTTTTGAAAGCCGATATTGAAATGATGAAAACTGTCATCCGTAACCTCCTGTCAAATGCCATAAAATTCACTTCCAGGGGAGGCATTATTACATTCAGCGCTGTACTTAAACCACCAATGGCTGAGGTGACAGTATCTGACAACGGGGTGGGTATGACTGACGATACAATGCAGTCTCTGTTCAAAATAACTGACAGCACCTCACTTGACGGAACAGAAGGTGAAAAAGGCACCGGCCTGGGACTTATGCTCTGCAAGGAATTCATTAACAAAAACAATGGTGATATCCGCGTTGAAAGCGAGCCCGGGAAAGGTAGCTCATTCATTTTCACAGTGCCATTGTTTTAACTTTTCCCTCTATTGATCAGTAAATAATTCATTTCCCCGATTCATTTGAATATCATTATTGCATGTTTTTAAATATGGTAACCCGGAGGTTATTATATTTGTAATTAATCTCTTATATTGTATAAGAGCAATTTTTCCACGCTTGTAGTCTGGAAAGCGAAGGTAATTCTTTAAGCAACGTTTCTCTGAATATGAAAGAAGCGAACAGGGGAAAAAGGTCAAAGACAGTCAACAAAAAACTGCCGGGGCAATTGTGGAGATATGAGAACGCAAGCTTTGAACTGCAGCTTAAAGCCCGTTTCATCTATTACCTTCTATTCGGCGCTCTTGCCAGTGTAGCCTGCATTATTTTTTACACTTCTTATCTTAATTTTAACTCAGAACTTTATGTTAAGAATTTTTTCTTGCGCACTCTTCTTCCTCAGCTCATATTAGTGGCAGTAATCTTTGCCTGTTTTGTTATTCTGATTAAAGAACGTTACTGGTTTTCAGCTCATTTGCTTCTGGTTTCTGTCCTGCTGACCGTATGGTATGTAATCTGGATAGCCCGTGATGATGTTCTTAGCCGCCTGGACTCCATTGTCTTAATCCTTGCAGCTATAACGATTCTGCCACTGGTAATTAAAAAGCGTAAATGGGTAATAAGTCTTTATGTTGGTGCTAATATCGCAATGATGTTACTCCTGTTCGCTACTTCCAGAAGCCAGTTTAGTATATCCACTCCGTCAATAATCGAATTCTTGTGTGATGTTTCCATTGCCTTTATTTTCATTACAATTGTTAGTACCGGTATTTTTACCATTAACAAACGGTCCCTTGACAAAGCATTCTCTGACTTTAATGAAAAGCTTCTCGCAGAAAAAGCATTAACGGAGAGTGAAAAAAAATACGGCGAGATTACAGAAATGCTTCCACAAACAGTTTTTGAGACTGACCTTCATGGACGCCTTACTTACATTAACCAGACCGGTTTATCACTTTTTGGTTTGACGCCACAAAATATTGAAAGAGGCATAAACGTGATTTTTGCCATGAGCAAAAATGATCGCAGAAGAGCTCTGGAGAACTTCAGGATCATTCTTAAGGGGGGACGACTTGAAGGAATAAGATATAACGCCTTAAAAAGGGACGGGACAATCATTCCCGTTGAAATATATTCAAAGCCTTTCATCCATGATAATACTATTATGGGTATGAGAGGAATAATTGTTGACCTCACTGAACGACTGGAAGCTGATAAGACAATAAGAGAGAGCGAAGAGAGGTACCACGCTCTTATGGAAAGCATGAATGAGGCAATAATTGTAGCAGATAATGATCATGTGGTTCAGTATATCAATAAAAGATTCACTGAGAAACTTGGCTACAAACCCGAGGAAATCATAGGTAAGATAGGGCACAGATTGCTCCATGACAGGGAAGACCTCAGAAAGGTTGAGGAGGCCAACAAAGACAGGATGGCAGACATGAGCACAACATACGAACTGACCTTTAAGACCAAAGATGGTCAAAGAATTGATTTCATGGTTAGCGGTGCTCCTTACAGAAACAGCGACGGGAGCATTATCGGATCTATAGGTGCCCTGACAGATATCACTGAACGTAAAAAGGCCGACAAAGCCCTTAAAGAGAGCCAGGAACAATTCAGAGCACTGGCTGAGTCTGCCCCGGTTGGAATATTCAGGACCAGACCTGACGGATATACAACATACGTCAACCCGAGATGGAGTGAGATATCAGGCCTCAGCTTTGAAGAAGGAATAGGTGATGGCTGGCTGAAAGCGGTGCATCCTGATGACAGAGTACCCAATAAAGATAAATGGTACGACAATGTTAATAGAAGAGCAGGTTCAGAATCAGAGTACAGGTTCATTAAACCTGATGGAAGTGTTGCATGGGTACTGGGTAATGCGGTTCCGGAAATAGTTGACGGTGAGCTTAAGGGCTATATTGGAACAATAACCGATATTACCGAGAATAAGATTGTACAGAAGGAACTTGAAAAATACAGGAACCACCTCGAACAGCTGGTGCATGACCGTACTCTTGACTTAGCCACTGCAAATAAAATGCTTAAGGCAACCAATGAAGAGCTTGACAACCAGAGGGAAGAACTTCAGAAAGCTTATGATAACCTGAAAGAGACACAGAATAAGCTTATTCAATCTGAAAAAATGGCATCGCTTGGTGTACTGGCAGCCGGCATTGCTCATGAGATAAACAACCCTCTTAACTTTATTAACGGTGGAGCTTATGCCCTTGAGTCTTTCCTCAATGAGAACATGCAGGGACAAATTAGTGAGATTGCACCTTTGATAGAAGGAATCCAGGTAGGAGTCAAAAGAGCAGCTGAAATAGTAGCCAGCCTGAACCTATACAGCCGCAGAGACGATCTGCCTGCATCGGAATGCAACATCCACTCTATTATTGATAACTGCCTTGTGATGCTGAATAACGAGATCAAGTACAAAATTGATGTTGGCAAGAATTATGCTGAGGAATCACCATTGGTATTTGGAAACGAAGGAAGGTTCCACCAGGTCTTCCTCAATGTACTTACCAACGCAATTCATGCAATAAAGGATAAAGGTAATATCGATATCTTTACTTCCGTTAACGACAAGCGTTGCGTTGTAACTATTTCAGACAACGGTTGTGGGATAAGCAGTGACGTGATACACAAGATAACAGATCCCTTTTTCACCACCAAAGACCCTGGTAAAGGAACAGGTCTGGGGCTGTCAATAACCTACAACATTCTCAAAGATTATGACGGCACTATCGGGTTTGAATCGGAAGCAGGAAAAGGAACAAAAGTAACAATAACCCTACCATTGATTCAGAAATAAAAGATGGGAGATATGATAAAGCTGCTCTATGTGGACGATGAGCCTATGAATCTGAAGCTCTTTACCGCCAACTTCAAAAACAGGTTTGATGTTCTCGTTGCACATTCGGGGCATGAAGGTCTTAAGCAGATGAAAAATGATCCCGGGATCAGCGCAGTTATAAGTGACATGAGAATGCCTGAGATGAGCGGGATGGAGTTCATCCGTACTGCAAAAGAAGACTATCCTGATGTAAGCTATTTCATACTGACAGGTTATGATATGACAGATGAGATTTCAGAAGCACTGAAACAAGGTCTTATACAAAAGTTTTTCCGTAAACCGTTTGATATTAAAGACATTGAGGAATCAGTCAGGGCTTCTGTTCAATAATATGCCTGCTGACAGGTTCGATCAGCACATAATCTCTTGAAAATCTCATTTACCAGGCAATAAAGTGACCACTGATGTTTTATTCATAACCGTAATAATAAAGAACACCCTCAACCGGGTACCTGCCTACCTCTATAACAGCGTTTGAAGTAACCTTTGCTCCTACAATCCCGAGACCATTTTCAACATTGGTATATACTACAACAGGTTCAGAAAAGAAGTCTCCATCTGTCTGTATATGAGCTGAATACGACTGCAGGTAAAGATACAGATCCTCAGTGATAGTGTGTAACTTTACATCAAAATGAATAAACTCATAATAAGATGTGTCCGGCTCTTCATAATTAATTTTAAGATTCAGATCATATTGCCTGGCTGATATTAGTTCATCGCTGAAAGCACTGAATACATTAGAGATGTACATCCCGAAAACATCTTCGCCACGGTCAGGTGACAACAGTGGCTCTTCATTGTCACCAAAGAAGCTTTCTTCTTCATCCACGCCTACTCTTGTATCTGGATTAAAAGGCACGGAAGTATCGCCAAGATATCCACCCCGCTTTTGACTTATTGATACCATGTAATAATTCTCAACCTCGGCAGGATCGATAAATCTTACCTTTGTATACATATTTATATACCTGGAACTTTCCCATTCTCCCCATGAAGCATCGTATTCAACAGAAGTATCTATCTGAACTATTGGTACTGAGCCTGGTAAGCTGGTTTCTCCTGCTACCGACTTTAATCCCGGCACATCTGCCTCTATCCTGTAGGTGCATCCCTGTATTGGTGTCACTTCCTGTGAAACATATTTTGAATAAGGCACAGGGTCTTCATATTCGGATTGCAGCGGCGGAGCAACATAAGTCAGATTCTCTACGAACTCTCCGTCGCGATATAACCTGACCATGGCATTCGTTATCTGTGCCGGTTCATATTTATAATCCATTATCGAATGACTCTTTGAAATAGTAACCGTTACCAGGCTGTCAGGCTGTAAAATGGAGTATAGAACTATTTTGGGTTCTGTTTCCCGGCCCTTAAACTCAATTGTATCCTCGCACGATTGATTCAATAATACAAGGGCAGCAACCAAAGGCAGATATAGCAAGGCTTTTTTCATTTCTACTAGTGATCAGAATTTGTATGAGTATGATACTGAAGGTATTATTGGGAAGATACTTGCCTTTTTCAGTACCGGTTTATAATAGTAATTTATAATATTGGGATCAACCGGGTCTGGTTCATGCCAGTACTCCTCCCCCCAGTATATAAAAAACG